>CAZFWE010000030.1:0-11015 GCA_964522685.1 uncultured bacterium
GTTCAATTTTTTTTTTTTTTTTCTTCGAATTCATGATTTAAATCTTCCTCGTCTTCCGTCTCAGGATGGGTCGAGCTTTCAAATAGTTCGCGGACTAGAACATAAATTGCGCCCAGAGTGAAGAGGACAGGGAGAAATACCCTCCAAGAAATGTCATATTGGACGGTGATAAAGGTTCCCACGAAGACAAGCAAAGAAATCATCATATCGTACTTTCGACCGAGAAGGTATTGTCGGAGCGCCAGAGGGATTCCGACGACGAGCATAATGCCAGGCCACCAACCATCGGTATAAATCAGAATAGCGATGCCTAAGAGAAATAAAACGGTATAGAATGCCTGCGCTTTTTTTCGGGAAGTAAGGGGGTGAGTCATAATAGAGCCTCCAAAGATTTTTCTTACCATAACTGATCTTGGAAAATAAAGGTATTATGACTTATCGCCTACTGGGCTGCTGCTGCTCTCAGAGCCGCTTCTGCTCTTTTTTGATCTGCTATTTTGTGGTTAATCACAAATGTTACATCCTTCTTCCTGATAGGCTGATCCACTGGAATGGCCGAAAGCTGTGCTCTCAGCTGCTCAATGGTATTGTTGTTGAGTAAGAGAGTAAGCTCGGCGTTCTTTTTTTCAATCGCTTCGAAAAGGTTGCGTTTTCTCGGTGAATTTTGGGGCGTATGTTCATATTGAGCCTCCATCTGTTCATAGGTAAGAGTTTGGCAGATATGGTTGATCTCCGCTTGTTTTTGATCGCGCGCGGCGGCGAGCAGCTCTCTTTGAATCTCGTTCCCTTGTTGTGCGGCGAGCTCCAGATTCAACTCGGCAAGGCGTTTACTTTTTACGAGATTTTGAATGGTCTGCTTTTTCCTTACGATCGCATCGCGGACAGCATCTTTGATCGTTTGATGAGGGCCTGCTTCACCGTTAGCTAGAGGGGCTTCGACTTCGAGCTCAAACAATGTTTTTTCCAAGATATATTTTCTTCGGACAATTTCCATGTAGTCTTTATGCTCTAGAGTTGCTTGTTCGGGCGGAACTGGAGCTGTTGCTTCAAGCATGCGCTCGAGATCCTCTGTAGTATTATCTCTGACTTGGCACTCTACATCCGTATTCTTTCTATTGAGGGCCGCGGTGATCAGGGAATCTTTTGGAGCTGGAGCTTGCCCCCAAAGGCGATGTAGTTCGTAGTAAGAGTTGTTGAAGTAATAATTTCTTATAATCGCTTCGGAAAGATCGCTTTGCTCAACCGGATTTTTGGAATTTGCCAAACTGTTTAGCAGCTCTTCGAGAGGCTGTGTTGCCAATTGATCCAATCGGGCGTCCTTTTCAGCGCGCGCAAGGCGATAAAGGTCTATGATGATAGGATTATTATTTCCAAGAGGGTTGGCCAGAGCTTCTCTTTTTTCGCAGGTTGCCCATTGCGTAATGGTTCTTCTTTTCTTTTCGATCGCAGCTTCGATAGGGACTTCTGTTTCAGGATTGTGTGCTGCGAGGTGTAATTCTCTGAGTTGCTCCAGCGTATGTCTCCTAACGTATTTTTCTACGATCGCTAAGGTGATCGCCGCTTGCTCGGAAGGATTCGCTGCGGCTGTGATTGCCTCTTGAGGTAGAGGCGCTGCTGCGGCTAAGATCGCCGGATGGTTGGCTGGATTCGGTTCGGCTTGAAGCAATCTTCCCGCATTTAAAAGTGCATTGAGTTCTGCAATTGTCTGCGGTTCATTCGCGTATTTACGTGCAAGCACTTCGCTCCAGTGTTGATAAGTGGAAGTTTCGGGCTCTGCTGCTGCAAGAATGGCTCTAATCTGATCGAATGTTTTAGCGGCGTCGGTATTTAAATTTCTCTCTTTTATCTTCAGCATTTCGTAAAGATCTGCATGCTTTGGAGAGCCTACTGGCGCTTTAGCAAGATTTGCCTGGATCTTTCTTAGAGATGTTGTCTGGGCTGCGTCTCTTAGGCTGGTTTCTTTTTTTAGCTTTGCTTTCTCAAGGTCTTCTTGTTCAATCGTGAATTGACCGCGAGAATTTGTTATTACTTGTCTTAAAAGAACTTCCAAATAGGGGAGGCATTCCTTCATGTAATCGTTGACTCGTTTCTCGTAGGTATAATTCGCTAAGGATTTGTCGAGGCCTCGGCTCCAAGAGAGGGGCCCGATCGCGCTGAGGATCGAGAGGGGAAGAGTGATGAATAATTGGATGAAAACAGCTTTAGGGATATTCAATAAATTGCCTTTGCAGCTCAACACATCAAAGAGCCCCGCTAGAATGAGGAATGGGACGGAAACCACGCTGGCTACGATTTGGGCAATGTATTGAAAGCGTGCGGTCACTGCAGCAAGAGAGGAGTCAAGGTTGAGCGCATGGTCTCGATTGATATTCGCCTTATCGAAAGGTTCCTTAAACAAGTCAAAAGTATTTCTAATCATCAAGTTATTCATTCTATTCTATCGCCTCTTTTTTGCGCTCATAGTATAGCCTTTGGGTTTCTTTTAAACAAAGATTAAACTCGACTTTTCAACTTTTTAGGCCTGCCAGCCTTCTCTTCTTACCTAAAAAAGGCGCAAAATCGAGTTAAAAAATTTTTACTAAGAAGCTGTCAAATATTCTTTTAAGAAGGGAGCTATTTTGGAATTTTTTGATTTTGCGATCTCTTCGGGAGTGCCCTGAGCCATGATCTTGCCGCCGAAAGCTCCTGCATCAGGCCCGAGGTCGATGACGTAATCGGCGTTTGCCAGGACGTCGATGTTATGCTCGATGATGACTAGTGTGTTTTTTTTATCTGCAAGCGACTGGAAAATGGGCAGCAGTTTTGCGATGTCCTCGCTGTGGAGACCCACTGTGGGTTCATCGATGAGATAAAGGCTTTTTCCCGATTCCCGTTTTGCGAGCTCTCTCGAAAGGCGAAGTCTTTGGGCTTCCCCCCCCGAGAGAGAAGCGATTTCCTGCCCGAGCTGAAGATAGGAGAGTCCAACGGAGCAAAGCGTTTGGAGTCGTTTGACAATGCGAGGGATGGCTTCGAACCATTCAAGTGCTTCCAAGACGTTCATTTCGAGGACTTGGCCGAGATGCTTGCCTTTATATTCGACTTCCAAAGAGATGGGATTGAGCCGGTATCCCCGACATGCTTCGCAAGGGATGCGCACGGAGGGGAGGAATTGGAGGTCGACGGTTTTGTAGCCGAGTCCCCAACAGGTACGGCACATCCCACGCTTATGGTTTGTGCTGAAGTAGCGAGGGTAAAGCCCTTTTGCCAACGCCTTTGGCATGGCAGCATAGTGGGTACGCAGGAGCGGCTGGATGTCGGTATAGGTACTGACATCAGCGCGCGCGGTCTGGCCGATGGGCGACTGATCGATGGAGATTACTTTTTCAAAGGAAGAAAGACCGTAGAATTTTGCTCCCAGGTATTCGATCGGTTCTTCCGCTTTTCTTGCGTTGACCGCTTTTTCAGCAGCGGGCTTTAATAGATGGCGCATGAGCGACGATTTGCCGGAACCAGAGACTCCGCTTAAAGCGGTGATAGCCCCTTTCGGGAATGCGACGCTAATATTGGCCAGGTTATGCAAATTTGCATTTTCAATTCGAATATCAGGCGAAAACGGCCGCCGTTTCTTAGGAATTGGAATTTTCTTTTTGCCGCTGAGATATTGTCCCGTTAAAGAATGAGGATTTTTTTTGATTTCTTCAATCGTTCCCGATGCTGTAATACGCCCCCCTTCTTTTCCGGCTTTCGGTCCGAAGTCGACGAGAAAATCGGCTTCTGCTACAGTCAGCGGATCGTGTTCGACGAGTAGGAGAGTATTGCCAAGAGCACAAAGTTTTTTGAGCGCGCGATTCAAAAGCTGGTTATTGTAGGGATGGAGTCCGATGGTCGGTTCGTCGAGGACGTAGAGGCATGAGGTAAGTCCCGAGCCGAGCTGTTTTGCAAGGCGGATCCTCTGCAGTTCTCCGCCACTTAAACTCGGTGCGGATCTTTTCATCGACAAGTAACCGACACCGATCGAGCAAAGAAAGTCGAGCGATTTGAGGATTTGGGAGTGCGTTTCCTGAAGGAAAGGCTCCGTTTTCAATTGTTTGGCAAACTCGAGCGCATCAGAGAGAGGCAGATCGCAAAACGAGTCAATCGAATGATTTTGGATCCGGACATTGCGGGCGAGGGGATTGAGGCGAGCTCCTTGGCAAGAAGGGCAAGTGCTCGTCGACAAATAGGGGGCGAGCGACTCTCGGATATAGCGTAGTGCCATCCGGGCATTATTGGCAAAAAGAGGATGGAGTCCTGTCCATTTGACGGTGAGCCCTTGGATCTTTTTTTCAGGGCCTCCACTCAAGAAGACATTGCGTTCTTCATCCGATAATTTCTTGAGCGGCTCGTCGACAGATTTGCCGAAATATTTTTCGATGAATTTATAAGCCCCAGAGGTCCCTTTTTCTTTGAAAAGACGATCGCAGATGTCGAGGATTGACTTTCTGAGAAGATTTTTATTGTCTTCGAAGTGAGCCCCGTAGGTCATTCCGAGGCCTTGGCATTCCTGGCACATGCCAGCCTGTGCATTGAACGAAAAGGTCTGGGGTGTGATGGGTGGGTACGATTTTCCGGTCTTCTCGACTGCAAACGAAAGATTGAAAAAAAGATCTTCTTTGGCTGCGATGACTGCGATGCCATCTGACATTTGGGTTGCTTTTTCCACTGCTTCGAAGAGCCTCTTTTCATTTTTCGGATCGACTGTCATCCGGTCGACGATAAGGAAGAGTTCATTTTTTCGGTGTTTTTCAAACGCGATCGGCTGGTCGAGTTCAAACACAGTGCCATTTAGCCGGATGCGTAAAAATCCCTGCTTGGCGAGCCGGTCGATGAGATCCTCGAAAGTCTCCTTTTTTTGCAGCGCAATCGGGGTCATGATGAGGATTTTTTCTCCTTCTGGCTGCTCCAAAATTTTGCGCACGACATATTCTTTGCTGATATGCCGGATTTTTTCACCGGTTTCTGGGTCGTAAGCAGTGCCGAGGTGGGCATACAATAGCCGGAGAAGATCATAAATCTCGGTAAGCGTTCCGACGGTGCTGCGCGGGTTAAGCCCCCCCGTTTTTTGCTCGAGAGCGATCGATGGGGAAAGCCCTTCGATCTGGTCGACTTTCGGTTTCGGAAGTTGCTTGACGTACTGACGCGAATAAGCGGGTAGCGTTTCGGTATAGCGGCGTTGTCCTTCTGCGTAAATCGTTTCGAAAGCCAAGGACGATTTACCGGAGCCAGAAGGACCTGTGAATACCGTGATTTTTCCACGGGGAATTTCTACGTAGAGACCTTTTAAGTTGTTTTGTTTCGCATTTTCGATTCGGATGGAAGCCGCAGCCTTTCCTTTTTGGGCCGCCTGTTTTTTTATCTCAATTGGTTTGTAGAAAAGAGCGTCTTTTAAGGCTGCTGCTGTCGCAGTCTCTTTCTTGGCGAGTTTTTCAGGCGTCCCCTCAGCGACAACTTGCCCTCCATGGATCCCGGCCTCGGGCCCAAGCTCGATGACCCAATCAGCTGTTTTAACGAGATCCATGTTGTGTTCGATGACGAGGACCGTGTTTCCTTTGTCAACAAGACGATGGAGAATTCCGATCAATTTTCCGATATCGTGAAAATGAAGTCCTGTCGTCGGTTCATCGAGGACGTAGAGCGTCCTGCCAGTGGAGGGGCGGACGAGTTCTTTTGCCAGTTTAATTCGCTGCGCTTCGCCGCCCGAGAGAGTTGTCGAGGGCTGGCCGAGGGTCAAATAATCAAGCCCTACTTGGCTCAAGACTTCGAGTTTTTTTCGGATGTGCGGGAGCGCTTCAAAAAGAGCGAGCGCATGCTCGACATCCATTTCCAAAATATCGTAAATGTTTTTCTCTTTGAATTCGACGGCCAGAATCTCGGGATCGAACCGTTTGCCTTTGCATTGCGGGCAAACAACGCAGGCATCTTCCATAAAGTCCATATCGATTTTTACTTGGCCGAGGCCGCTGCAGTAGGGACAAGAGCCTTCTTTCACATTGAAACTGAAGTGGCCCGAGGTAAATCCGCGCAATTTGGCCTCCGGCAGCTCCGTGAAAAGATCGCGGATATCGTCGAAGAGTTTGATATAGGTCGCCGCATTCGATCTCGGCGTCCTTCCGATCGGCGTTTGGTCGACCGCGATCACTTTATCTAAATGTTCGAGTCCTCGGATGTCTTTGTGTGCGCCTACCGATAGCTTTCCATGATGGAGTCGGTTTATGAGAGCAGGAACTAAAATATCGGTGATGAGCGACGATTTGCCCGACCCGGAAACGCCAGCAACAGCTACAAGCCCGCCAAGAGGCACTTTTACATCGATATTTTTCAAATTGTGATGCGTAGCGCCGACAATTTCAAGGCTCGTTTTCATCGAGCGCCGCTTCTTTAGCATTTCGATTTTAAGCCTGCCGGAAAGATAGCCCCCCGTAATCGAATCTTTTGTCTTCATGAGATCGGCGGCTGTCCCGTGGACGAGGATTTTTCCTCCGTGGACGCCGGCGCCGGGACCCACGTCGACAATCGAGTCGGCCGCCAAGATTGTATCGGCGTCGTGCTCGACGACGATGACCGTGTTGCCTTGGTCTCGCAAAGCTTTGAGCGTATTGATCAGCTTATGGTGGTCGATTGGATGGAGGCCGATGGAGGGTTCATCCAAAACATAAATCGCACCCACAAGCCCCGCCCCGATTTGGGAGGCGAGTCGGACGCGCTGCGATTCGCCGCCGCTCAAGGTAGGCGAAGTCCGATCGATTGAGAGATAATGGACTCCGACGCGGAGCAAAAAGGCGATCCGGGCGCGGATCTCCTTGAGGAGTTCCTCGGCAATCATTAGATCTAGCTGAGAAAGGGACAATTGGTTGAAAAACGCATCGAGGTCCATGAGCGTCATTCCGGTCAGCTCCGAGATTCTTTTGCCTCCCACCTCCGCTGCCGCCGGATACGACTTGATCCGTGCGCCGCTGCATTCTGGGCAGATCCCTTCGATCATTAGCTCGGCCATATTTCTTCGATAGATCTCGCTCTTAGCTGCCGCGAGTCTTTCCTTGGCCTCGGCGATCACCCCTTTCCAATGGACAAGTTCGAACCACCTCGTCTTTTTTTCGGGGTGGACGAATAACATTCGACTCCATTTTTTCTCCGTTCCGTACAAAAAGACATGCCTTTGTTTTTCGGAGAGATCTTTCCAGGGAGTTCGGATATCGAATTTGTACATCTTGGCCAGATTGTCGTAGATATTGCCGTAGCGAACCGTTTGATACGAACTTCCGATCGAGCAGCAATCTTCGGCAAGCGAAAGATTGGGATCGATGATCTTTTGCAGATCGAACTGGCTGGAGATGCCGAGGCCGTGACACGCTAGACACATCCCCGCCGGATGATTGAACGAGAAATCCTGGGGATCGAGCGGTCCGTAAGAAATGCCCGATTTTATCGAATAGGCTGTTTCGGAAAAGATTGTCTCTTCTTTTGTTTCGGGAAAGTAAATGCTGCAAAGCCCTTTGCCCATTTCAAGAGCGAGCTTGAGAGCTTCGGTGGTTCTCGATTTATTCTCATCGGATGAAATTAGCCTGTCGATGACGATGTCGACGTCGTGAGCTGTTTTGCTATCCAGCCGGTCGATTTCTCCAAGTTCTACAAACTCTCCATCCACTTTGAGACGGGTAAACCCCTTGCTTAAAAGTTCATCAAAATCGTCTTTGAACTCCGCTTTCTTTCCGCGAGCATAAGGGCTTAAAACGATGAATTTCGTTTTCTCTGGAATGATCTGCGCTTTGGCAATGATTTTTTCCATGGACTGAGCCGCTACCGGCTCCTTGCTGATGGGGCAATGCGGTACGCCGATCCGCGCGTAGAGCACGCGCAAGAAGTCATAGATCCCAGTCATCGTACCGACCGTTGAGCGGGGATTATTGCCTCCCTGTTTTTGCTCGATTGCGATCGTCGGCGCAATTCCGGAGATACTCTCTGCGTCTGGCTTGGGTAGATCGGCTAGCTCACGTCTTGCTTGGTGGGAGAGCGATTCGATGTAGCGCCGCTGTCCCTCGACGTAGATCGTATCAAAGGCTAACGAAGACTTGCCAGAGCCAGAGACTCCAGTAAAGACAATCAGCGTGCCGGGGTCCAACGTCAAATCGACTGATTGCAAGTTATGGACGCGGACTTTCTTTAGGATAATGGGTAGGAATTCCATAGAAAGGGATTATACCAGATTCAGGCAGTAGTTGCAAAATCGAGCTTAGATTTCCCAGATATTTCGCTTAAAGACTGCGAAAGAAGATCTCCGTTGCAGTGATTCGACAACGCACCGAATAGCAAGAATCTTCTAATGGGAGCGGGTCATTCCAGTCCTGAAGGATTGGGTTTTTCGCGGCCAAGGATGAAATCTTAAATAGGGCTTCATCTTCTCCCTCTTTCAGGAGGAGAGAAATTCGGAACTAAATTCCAACATTTTTTTGACCGATTGCTTGGATGCAGGGAAATGTAAAAAAAATGATCTCCTTTGATACTGAATTTCAAATACATTTCTTTTTGCATTTTTTTGCTTTGCCAAATGAAAATAAACAGTTCACTGCCTTTGATATTTGGCTCGATTGCGAGCATAGGTGGATGGGGGCCTGCATAATGAGAAGGTTCAATTTCTTCGAGAAGGTCTTTTAGCAATTCCCAGATTTCTTTCGTATCCCCAATTTTCAATTGGGTAAACTCGTCAACCAATTTGCCCGTATTGGGTCCAAAAGAAACCTGATTTTCTCTAAGAGCTTTTTTCGCTTGAGAAATTTTCTTTGCAGTTTCATTATAACTAGGTCTGTTTTTGAATCGCATGCCCCCTCCTCATAAAGGATCAATTCAATTTTGATTCCAACCCTCTTCCAAAAAATCATAGGCTCATAAAGATTCGGTCTCCATCTTCTGTAAGTAAAAATAATAAAACAGTTCGTTTGTGATGGAGAATTTTAAATATTTTATTTGTTTTTTCACGTCTATATTCAAAATAAACAATACAATTGAGCAATGTAATTTAAGTTCAATTGCAGCTAGTAGAGAAAGAGACGCTTTGTATTCTGTTCCTTCTAATAAATCTCTGAGTATGGTCCATATATTGCTTGAGTTGTCTATATGTAATTCAATAAATTCATCGATCACGTAGTCTGCATTCGGCCCAAAAAAATGGTGCCCTTCTTTGAAGGATTTTCGAGTTCGTTCGCAGCCAACTTCAAATCTGCTGCCAGAAAATTTTTCTTTTTGCCTTACCATCGGGACCAAAAAATTATCACATATCTGCTTGAAGGAGCAGTGATTAGCTTTATCGAAGCGTCCATATTATATATTTGTTTATTTTTGTGCATCATGCTGCATAAAAAACAGAATGTTTCCATGTGGGCTATATGAAAAATAGATAAGAGTTCGTGGACCGCTCAAAAAATAATCAAAGCGGTCAGAATACAAGATTGAAGAAATGCTTTCTCCGTATGTTTTGCTGCACAAAATAGCATTTCTTGTTAAGCTAGATGCTTTGCACAAATTTTTGAACACGAGAGGTCATAGACATTTTCTAACGCTCTCTAAGCAACAATAAAAGGATGTAAATTATGCAACCCGGTCTTTCTTATGATGCTTTGCGCCAAGTAATAGTCGAGCAACAGGAAGAGGCTGCTCAGATTAGGCTGCAGTCATGGATTGAACGTAGCCTTTTCAAGCAAGTGCAAGAGGTGATCGATAAGCGTTGGATCAAAGTCATCACCGGTGTTCGAAGATCTGGCAAATCGATATTCGCTCATCAAATCCTCAAGGATAGGCTATATGGGTACGTCAACTTTGATGATGAGCGCTTTATCGGGTTATTATCATTAGATTTTAATAAAATATTGCAATTTCTTCTCGAATGCTGTCCGGGGGTGAAGACCTTTTTGTTTGATGAAATGCAAAATATCGAAGGATGGGAACTCTTCGTTAATCGCCTTCAACGTCAAGGCTATAATTTAATCATTACGGGAAGCAATTCAAAGCTTCTTGGGAAAGAATTGGCAACACATCTTACAGGGCGTTATATCTCCATAGAACTTTTCCCTTTTTCTTTTCGGGAATTTTTACAGGCAAAGCAGTTTTCCTGGAGCCATCTGAGTCTATCTAAGACAGAAGAAAGAGCTTCTTTGTATCGCCTTCTGGTGGATTATTTACATCATGGAGGCTTTCCTGAACTTGTCTTACAAGGCTATCATGCGGGATACCTTCGAGAATTGTATGATAAAATCATTACCAAAGATATCTCCCGTCGATATCGTGTCAGATCCAGTGATGCTCTAAGAGAAATAGCGGTTTGTAGTCATGCAAACTTAGGCGAAGATATTACATTTCACAAAATAAAAAACGTCTTTGGCTTCGGCAGCATTCACACGATTAAGAAACACTTTCAGTATATCCAGGATGGTTATTTGGTCTTTCTTCTAAAACCATTTACTTACAAGTACAAAGAACCAATAAAGCAATCAAGAAAGGTTTACACAATTGATAACGGCCTTTGTGCGGCAATCAATCCTAAATTTGCAGATAATAAGAAGATGGTGTTGAGAAACCTTGTTTTTCAAGAACTCTATCGCCGTGGAAAAATATTTTCTTATTATACTGCAACGGGGGTGGAAGTGAGTTTTGTATTGCATACGGAAAAACACGTAGATTCTTTAATTCACGTTGTTTGGTCCCTGCAGGATCCATCGGAGCGTAAACAAGAGATGAAAAGCCTCATAAAAGCGGCGGGGCAGTTAAAATGCACGGATCTTTCAATTATCACATGGGAAGACGAAAATTCAGAAGAAGTCGATGGACAGACAATTCATATTTTTCCCGTTTGGAAATGGTTGCTCGATCTCGATCAAAAGTCTGGACAATTGGCGCATGCTCAGTTGTCTCCAACAGAGGCTTGGAATCCGAATGGCTAGTACAGTTTAACAAAAGTTTTTAAAATAATTTTTCCTGTTCCGGGCCAGGTTCTCCCGAAACATAAA
>CAZFWE010000031.1:0-10905 GCA_964522685.1 uncultured bacterium
GTTAAATTAAAAATTTTTTATTTAAAAGAAAAGAAGATAAAATTATCGTTAGTCCTAAACATGTAATGCTAAGGGTTTAAAAAAATCTTTGCGCATGGGCATAATAGTCGGGTTTATCTACAATGGGGTTGTCTTCTGTAAAAAGCCTTATAGGAAATTCAGATGGAACGTAAGAGTTTAGTGAAAGATCGAATGGTATTTATCACAGGTGCATCCAGTGGCATAGGCAAGGCTTGTGCAGAACAATTTGCCCACCTAGGAGCTAACCTCATCATAACAGCAAGAAGGTCTGATCGACTAAACGCTACCGCAACAGAGCTTTCATCAAAGTATGGCATTAAATGCCTTCCGTTTCAACTTGATGTTCGTGACAACGAACAAGTTGAAAGTGTCTTTAAAAACCTTGAAAAAGAGCATATCGAAGTAGACATTCTGGTCAATAATGCCGGATTGGCACTTTCTTCTGATAAGTTGCAAGAAGGAAAGGTTAGCAATTGGGATACAATGATTGATACCAATCTCAAAGGGCTTCTCTATGTAACAAAAGCAGCGCTACCATCAATGCTTAAGAAAAATTGTGGTCATATCATTAACATTGGGTCTGTTACTGGGCATGGATGTTACCTTCCGGAAATGTTTATTGTGCAACAAATTACCCACAATCTCAAGCATCTCTTACTGATATATACCGACAAGAAGACGTTGCAAAAGATGTGTTTGCGATCACTAAGTAAATTCTATTCTCCTTGTATTGCAGTGCCTTGAGAATTTTCAAGCTGGCCAATCGACCAGAAATTAATTAAGATCGATATCTAACATCCTCAGATAAACCTATGAAAACAAAAATTTACGCCTTACATGGTTTTCTCGGCCTCCCTTCAGATTGGGATGAAATCGAGCAAAAAATCTGTGAATCATTCGAAGCTCTAGAGCCATTTTCCTTCTCTTCTCCAAGAAATGGGCTTCAACATTGGGGCCAAGCCTTAAATCGCTATGTTGCCAAACAACCCGTACAAAGACACATCCTGCTTGGATATTCTCAAGGCGGGCGTCTTGCTATGCATGCTCTGATTGAGAACCCTGCGCTTTGGGCTGGAGCGATCATTGTTTCTGCCAATACCGGGCTTAAATTTGAAGAAGAGAAAGTTCCTCGCTTACAAATCGATATTGATTGGGCACAAAGATTCTTAACGGATCCTTGGAAAGACCTGATCGACGATTGGAATCGCCAGGGTGTCTTTCAAGGACAAATGCCCCCCTTCTATCGAAGAGAAGAAGACTATGTACGAAGCCATTTAGCCGATGCGATTGAGGGTTGGTCCGTAGGGAAGCAAAATGATCTGCGAGAACTTCTTTCCAAACTCCCTTTTCCAATTCTTTGGATTGCCGGAGAAAAAGATGTTAAACACGTCGGATTAGCCAAACAGATGGCTCTCGATCATCCTCTGTCATCAGTTTGGATAGCTCCCGAAGTAGGCCACCGGGTACCTTGGGAATGCCCACAACTATTTTTGGAAGAGACTAAGTCGTGGATGCAACGTTTGCCTCCTCAAAGATCGTGAATGAAAAAATGGTTGGCGATTCTATTTTTAAGCGGAATGCTCAGCGCGAGCGAAGAACCTTGGTTAACAGGGCCGCTTATCGCTCCGCCTGGAACGATTACGCCCTATGGCAGCTTTATGATTCAACCTTATATTACTTACTCGAAAATAATAGACAATCATAGCAATACTTCACAAGCCAGTTCCAAAAATCTCACTAGCCTAAATCCTGAATTATATCTGTATTTTGGTCTTAGCCCATGGTGCGATATCAACATCATTTCTGAATTCTATTATAATTCAGCCAACAACCAGAAATCGTGTCAATTTGGTGACTTTATCGTAGGTTTCGATTTTCAATTATTAGAACCTGATCACACTCCTTATTTTCCCGGAATCCAATTGAGCGTCCGAGAAGTCTTTCCAACGGGCAAGCACCAACAACTCAATCCGAAAAAACTCCAGGCCGATCTAGCAGGAGCCGGGACGTTTGCCACACAATTCGATCTGATCTTTTACAAAGTATCCCGATTGGGAAAAGCTCACTGGCTAAGCACAACAGTCAGCATCCAATATACCATCACGTCTCTCGTCCATGTGCGGGGATTCAATGCTTATGGAGGCAATTTCTCCACGGACGGCATCGTCCGGCCCGGAAATGCGTTCCAAATGATCGTAAGCT
This sequence comes from uncultured bacterium, assembly GCA_964522685.1. GTDB lineage: Bacteria > Chlamydiota > Chlamydiia > Chlamydiales > SM23-39 > CAITMJ01. The sequence goes on from CAZFWE010000031.1 coordinate 2,224, forward strand.
TTGAATATACATTGGATCAAAATTGGGCCTTAGCGCTCGATAACTACTATCAACATACCGATAGATCTACATTCAGCGGCAATACCGATGGAAATAAGGTCGGATCCCCCTCCTCCGAACAATTCAGCTTAGCCCCTGCAATCGAGTATAATTTCAGCAAAAAATTGGGACTCATCGGCGGGGTATGGTTTTCAATTATCCAAAGAAATACCCCGCAATTCGTCAGCGGAGTGATGAACTTAACGTATGCCTACTGAATGCGATTTTATTTGGGGGCAAGGCCTCGCAAAAAATGGATGGCGCGACGCATTTTATTGAGGCGGGAAGAATTGACGAGAATCTGGAAAAATAGAGATTCAGCAAAAGCAGTCGAACCAGTGTCTTCAATCCGAAATTTCTGAGACCAAGCGACAAGCGGTTTCGAAAGAAAAAGCCGTCTTCATTCTCTTCAGTGTAGGAGCGACTATTTTATACCGCTAAAATTAATTCTACGAATTGCTGTTATTCATAGACCTACGCTAAAATGGTCGTCTCTAAAAAGGAGAAATTATGAAAACGACATCGATTTTACTCGCACTCTCTACGATCCTTTTCGGCTCCGCTTTCGCGGCTGAAATTGAACAACCAGGCACTCCTGTGCAACAACCAATAAATTCCGATGTTCAAATGGCCTTCCCGTATGTTTCTTTGGGACTTGGACCAGCTCCTATCCCTCTCCCCATTTTCGGCGCGGGATATCGCTTCCAACAGGGCCATCACGGCTTTGATACTTCTGTCAATGTAGCGACTGTCTATTTTGCGACGGCAGTGAAGGCTAGTGCATTGTACCATTACTACTTCAAGCCCAATTCGGCTTCCCAATTTTACACCGGCGTAGGCCCTGCAATCGGCGTGGGATTTGAAATAGATCGGCATCGTTGCGGAGTAGGCGGAGTCGCTGAGTTCGTCTTCGGCAAGCAGTATATAAATGACACTGGCGATATTCGGTTTTTCCAGGCAGATATCGATTTCCCCCTAGTGTTCGGCAATAGAGGAAAGGTGCACGTGGTTGCAGTCCCTCTTGTCGTCCTTAAGTACGGAATCGGGTTTTAGTCTGAACCGGTAGGAGCCAAAGCCGTCTCAGCAGGACGGCTCTCGGCTTCGATCAGGAGCATATCTTTGAGAACATTCACCGCTTCGTTCATCTGCAGATCTTCCATTCCGACCCTTACCTGCTCATCGATCGTATTAGCGGGCAGTTCATTCTGACGGCTCTTGATTTTATCCAGGCGTCGTAAAAAAGTCTGGTAGTCGGGATTCTTGCTAATTCTAGCGGCGCTGTTTTTCTTGAGCTGCGGCAAAATCCGCTTCCAATAAGAAACCACCCGCTGAAGGAAAGGCAAATACCTTTTTTCAAAAATTCTTTGCGTTTTTTCATCGAGGTCGGTCAATGGATCTACATAAGCAGAATTGACTGAATCAGGAGGAAGCGGATACTCTAAAAACCGCTCGCCGATATTGTAAGGAGCGTATCTCGTCGGCACAACGATATCCGCGATGACACCGTCGATCTGAGTGCTCCGGCCCGAAACCGTATAATAACGTCCAACCGTGATCTTGAAGAACAGGTCGGCTTTTTCGTCCGTCACCGTCTGAAACTGGATCGAACCCTTGCCAAACGTCCGCTCATCCCCTACGACAATACCTACCCCATAATCCTGGAGGGCCTGCGCAACAATCTCAGCAGCGCTGGCAGACATCTTCGAAGTGAGAACTACAACGGGCCCATGAAAGAACTGTCTCCCTGCGACGCTTCGGAGATAATGGACATCCCCTTTCCCATACTTCGAGATGACTACTACCCCATTCGAAATAAAGAGACCGGCCACTTTGACGGCCTGACTCAAAAATCCACCGGAATTTTCCCGGAGATCGAGAACGATGCCATGGAGATTCCCTTGTGCGCTAAATTGCTTAATCGCCTCTTTAATATCTCGTTCGCTGCTAACTCCATCTCCGTTTTCGTAAAAAGAGTACAGGGTGATTTTTCCGATGTAGCCATCCCCAAATTTCTCGATACTCGTCTGAATTCTCTCTTCATTCATCGCAATCGGCTGTTTCTTGAGCCCGACGCGATAATAAGTCTCAATTCCTTTCTCCCCATCGACCCGTTTAAAGCCGAGCATAATCTCCCCTCGCCCTTTCTTTTTCAATAGATCGAGGACTTCTTCAAAAGCCAATGCTTCAAGCTTAGTCCCATCGATTTCGACTAAGAGATCATTCAATTGGATCTTTCCTGATTTTTCCGCAGGACTGCCCAAGATAAGCTCAGAGATCATCACTCCGTCGATCCCCTCAGAAAGAATAACCCCGATCCCCTCGAACTGCTTTTCCAGGCTAAGACGCATCTCATAAGCTTCTTCAGGACTGAAAAAAGAGGTATGGGTATCGAGACTCTTCGCAAATGATTTCAAAATTTTTGTCGCCATCAAATGTTCTTGCCTTGGCTTAGGCAAAGGAGCTCCTATTGAATCTTGGAAAAGGATGACCGCTTCGATGCGCCGCATCTTCCGCTCATACAGAGAAAAGACCTTCGCTTTACGTTCCAGTGTATCAAGGGGCGTGCGGGATTCATGGAATAAATAAAATCTGGCCATCCGAAATTCTTGCCGATCCACTAATTCCTTTTCAGAGCGAGCGTAATGCGCTTGTGGAAGAGAGGAAATTCCAGAAATATCGATCTTCTCCTCTAAAAGCTCCTTAGACAACGCCGAACGAATCGATTCAGCGCGAAAAATCGCGCGCTGAAAAAGATGATTGAGAGCGATAAAATCAGAATAGTCCTTCGCTTCCAGTCGGCCCATGATCTCCGCGATTTTCTGATCGCTTAATTGGAGGTAAGGGGCAACTTCGGAAGCCAGGAGATAAGACTTATCTGGGTCAAATTGCTCAATGTATAATTTGATAGACCGCCGAACGATTGTAGGATTGAATCCTTTCATTTCGATATGAAAGGAAAAAAGACGTTCAAGAACCCGATGAATATCTGAAATTTTCAACGTCTGAGGATCGGCAAAAACCTCGCCAAACCAACTGCTGAAGAGGAATACAAAAAGCAATCCTGCCTTTTTCCACATGCCGACCTTAAGGGGGTAAAAAAAAATGGGAAGCAGAGGAATACCAGGGTCCCGAATAATCTTCCAAACTTAGCGTCGTAAGCTTCGGCCTGTTCTCTTGCCTCCCAAGTCTGATTGTAAAATTAAAATAATTATTTGTGCAATAAATAACAATTAATAGCGAAAAAAATAAAAACAAGCAAATTATGTTAAAGGAATTACATATTTATAAATCAACCTTTTCAAGTAGCCACATCATAAAAAAAGCAGATTCCAGAAGCAGGTTCAGAATTCTTTGCATTAAATTCACCCATCAAGGTATATTTAGCCGAAGAATTTCTATTTTTTTAGGAGATAGTCGCTCATGCCGACATACAACCAACTCGTTAAGACAGGACGCAAATTCAAAGAGAAAAGACGCAAGTCCCCCGCTTTGCATCAATGTCCACAACGCCGAGGCGTTTGCCTCCAAGTCAAGACCAAGACTCCCAAGAAGCCAAACTCCGCTCTCCGGAAAGTAGCTTGGGTCCGTTTGTCCAATGGCCAGGAAGTGATCGCATATATCCCCGGCGAAGGCCATAACCTTCAGGAACACAGCATCGTATTGGTGCGCGGCGGCAGGGTAAAAGACCTTCCCGGCGTTCGTTACCACATCGTCCGAGGTTCTCTGGACTGCGCAGCGGTCAAAGACCGCAAGAAATCACGCTCTAAGTACGGAGCAAAGAAACCCAAGTAATGCCAGGATATTGATTCTCAATATCCTTGTTCTCGGCAGCTCTTCAGAAATGAAGGCCGGCCCAGGGCAGGCTCCCCTTCTGAAAAAGAGGGCTAGAGCCGGGTGAAGAAACTTTTTAGGAGTATTAACATATGTCAAGAAGACGTAGAGCCACCAAGCGGCAAACCCCGCCCGATCCGGTTTATCAAAGCGTCATTCTCGCTAAATTCATCAATAAATTGATGGAAGACGGCAAAAAATCGATCGCCCGACGCATCGTCTACCGCGCCCTCGAGAAATTCGCCGGTCGCGTGAAAACTGACAACCCTCTCGAAGCCTTTGAACAAGCGATCGAAAATTCAAAGCCATCTCTTGAAGTCAAAACCCGCCGTATCGGAGGAGCTAACTACCAGGTTCCCGTCGAAATCCCTTCCGATCGCCGCGTAGCGATGGCTATGTGCTGGATCATCGCCCATGCTCGAGCGAAGCCGGGCCGAGCCACGGAAGAAGCCTTGGCTGCAGAACTCGTTGATTGCTTCAACAATCAAGGCACCACGATCAAGAAAAAAGACGATACCCACAGAATGGCCGAGGCGAATAAAGCCTTCGCTCACTACAAATGGTAAGATAGAGAATGAGCAAGCGAGCAGAAACAGACCAATTAAAGAATGTCCGCAATATTGGCATTATGGCCCATATCGACGCGGGCAAGACGACGACGACAGAGCGGATCCTATTCTATTCCGGGCGTCTCCACCGCATTGGTGAAGTGCATGAAGGCGCTGCGACTATGGACTTTATGGAACAGGAAAGGGAGCGCGGGATTACGATTACATCCGCTGCTACCACTGTTTATTGGAAAGATTCCAAGATCAACATCATCGATACGCCCGGTCACGTTGACTTCACTATTGAAGTCGAGAGATCGCTCCGGGTACTCGATGGCGCGGTCGCTGTATTCTGCGCGGTTGCTGGCGTGCAACCTCAATCTGAAACCGTATGGCGACAAGCAGACCGTTACGGAGTTCCCCGCATCGCATTCGTCAACAAGTGCGACCGGACCGGAGCTGACTTCTTCAACGCCGTCGAAACAATGCGCGAAAAGCTCCACGCGAATGCCATCCCAGTCCATTGCCCAATCGGCATGGAAGGGGGCTTCAAAGGCATGGTCGACCTCGTCAGCATGAAAGCATATCTATTCCACGACGAGACGATGGGAGCAAAGTACGACACCGAAGAGATCCCTACCGAGCTCCTCGAGCAGTGTAAAAAGATGCGCATGGCTCTTCTCGAAGAACTCGCCACAGTCGACGAAAGCGACGAAGACTTCATGACGAAAGTTCTCGATGCGCCCGATACAATCTCGGAAGACGAAATCCACGCTGTGATCCGAAAAGGCGTGATCGGGATTAAGTTCACACCCGTCCTTTGCGGAACCGCTTTCAAAAACAAAGGCGTGCAGCAGATCCTCGATGCGATCGTGCGCTGGATGCCTTCACCGCTTGATCGAGGCATGATCAAGGGTCACAAGATGGATACTGATGCAGAAATGGAGATCGCTCCTTCTGACGACAGTCCTCTTTCCGCCCTGGCGTTCAAGATCATGACAGACCCATACGTCGGAAAACTCACTTTTATCCGAATCTACAGCGGCACCTTGGCCAAAGGCTCCTCGCTGCTCAATACCACAAAAGACAAACGGGAACGCGTTTCCCGCCTTCTCGAAATGCACGCCAACCAACGCAAAGATAAAGACGAGTTCTTTACCGGCGACATCGCGGCTTGCATCGGCTTAAAATACACGACTACAGGCGATACTCTCTGCTCAGAAGACAATCCTCTCCTCTTGGAGAAGATGAACTTCCCCGAGCCGGTAATCTCTCTTGCGATCGAGCCGAAATCAAAAGCCGACCGTGAAAAACTCTCGATGGCACTCAGCGCGCTCTCCGAAGAAGATCCGACATTCCGCGTCTCTACCAATGAAGAGACAGGGCAGACAATCATCCGAGGAATGGGAGAACTCCACCTAGAAATCCTGCGCGACCGAATGTTCCGCGAGTTTGCCGTAGAAGCAAACGTCGGAGCCCCTGAAGTTTCCTATAAAGAGACGATCACGGCTGCCGGCAAATCAGAAACCAAGTACGTCAAGCAGTCAGGCGGCCGCGGCCAGTACGCGCACGTCTGCCTCGAGATTGAACCAAACGAAACGGGTAAAGGGAATGAAGTCGTCAGTAAGATCGTTGGCGGCGTTATCCCGAAAGAATACATCACGCCTTGTATCAAAGGGATCGAAGAGGGATTAGCATCGGGTGTTCTCGCTGGCTATCCACTGATCGATATGAAAGTGGCGATTGTCTATGGATCGTACCATGAAGTCGACTCCAATGAGATGGCGTTTAAGATTTGTGCATCGATGGCTGTAAAAGACGCTGCGAGAAAAGCAAGTCCGATCATCCTCGAACCGATTATGAAGGTCGTTGCGACAACGCCGGACAACTGCGTTGGCGATGTCATCGGAGACTTAAACCGAAGACGCGGCCAAATCCTCGGACAAGATGCCTTCAAAGGGACAATTCTAGTCACAGCTGAAGTCCCCTTAAGCGAAATGTTCGGGTACTCTACAGTTCTCCGTTCGATGACCTCAGGGCGCGCTACTTACACGATGGAACCGAGCCATTTTGCACGCGTTCCGGCGAAAATTCAAGAAGAAATCATTAAGAAATAAAGGTTTATGGTAACTCCAAAGCAACAACCAACTCGTAAAAAAATTCGAATCCGCCTCAAGGCATTCGATCAGCGCACGCTGGATAGATCCGTCCAGGACATCGTCGAGACAGCGAAGCGCACAGGCGCCCGCGTCGTGGGTCCTATCCCACTGCCGACCAAGCGAGAGATCTACACCGTTCTCCGCTCTCCCCACGTCGATCGAAAATCGCGCGAGCAGTTCGAAATGCGAACACATATCCGCATGCTCGATCTCCTCGATCCAACTCTCGATACGATCGATAAACTGAAAGTTCTTCCTGTCGCTGCTGGCGTCGACATCAAGATCAAAGCGTAAGCCTAATAGGCTTTCTGCGCTTTCTAATGGAACTTGTGCCGGACAAAGATGCAAAGATGTTTTTGTTCGGTGCTGCTCTTTATACCAATTAAAAATCCAGCTTTCTTTGAAGGTCAAGCGCTTCGGCTAAACACAAAGGAACAAGTGGAGGGCGAACAAAATGCCAACCTTTGCATGCTTTTGCAGTGGAAATGAAGGGATACCCTTGGATGATTTGAAAAATCAGGTCGATATTATTGCTCTCTTTTTTTCGCTCGTAAAGACCGCAGATCAATTCGGGATAGAGATTGGCAAGCCCGCAAATAGCGCCCGAGCCGCCAGACCTGACCGATTCGCTAATCTGACTTTCGTTGCCGATAAAGACTTTAAATCCCGGAAACCTTTCTAGGATTGCTTTCGTAAAGTCTAAATTTCCCTCGCTCTCTTTGATACCCATGACAATACCGGGAAATTCCTTGCGAAGAGACTCGATTGTTTTGAGAGAAATGGGAACCCCGCTGTACTGGGGAATGTGATAGAGAATAACCTTTAATTTCGACCAAGCCGTTCTACGAATCACTTCTCGGTAATAAGCGATCACTCCCTCCTCTTGCACATTCTTGTAAAAGCTCGGCGGAGAGATCAAAACTGCAGCGCAGCCGAGAGTCACAGCAGCTTGAGCGAGCTCGACTGTATCGTGAATATTCGCGCTGCCGTTGGCCAGGATGATTCTTTTGGGATCAAATCCTCGGTCGATGAGTTTTTTCAACTCCACCTTCTTCTCAGCCGTTGAAAAAGAAGACCCTTCTCCCGTCGTCCCGAAAAGGGCAATCCCTTGACACCCCCGTTCGATCAGCTCGAAACAATGGGAGCTAAGAAGCGTAGAATCGCAGCTTAGATCATTATTCAACGGTGTCAAGGTTGCCGCGTAAATACCAGAAGGAATCGTCATATTACGGAAAAATTTCTGAACTCAATTACCATTACTTCTATGGGTTCATTCGATTCATTGACATCCCCATGCGACGAGCCTGGAGGGTCTTCAGGTAGCCAATAAGCCTTCCCTGTCTCAAAAACAAGTTCAGACTTTTCTCCTGTTTGTTCAATTTTTGTAAGACGCCCGCCTTTCAGAACGACAACCATTCTGGGACAGTCATGCCGATGCATCTTCAGCGGCTGGCCAGGCATGATGATCGTTTTCCAGACTTTTGTATAGTCGTTTTCGAGTTGAAATTCTCGATGCGTATCTTTAGTCAATCGATAATCCTAGGGGGTCCTAATTGCGGACGACATTGGCCGTCCGCTGGAAAGCTAGATTGTCTTCCCGCTTTTATTCATCTTTTTTTCTTGCTTCTTCGCTTTTCGCTCTTTGGGCGTCATCGTAGGTTTTTTCCGTTCATCTTTACGGTGCTTAACTACTTCTTTAGCCATAAAACACTCTCTTGTTTTTAGAGTTCATCTTGTTTGTAATCCAAAAACTAACCAGAACCTTGCGGTTCACGACCCATTTTTTCAGAAAGGTCAAATTTTAACCAGATAGAATCTAACTGAATGGGTATTTTCTTTTGAGAAAAATATTTTGAGCCGCTTATGTCACTAGGTAAAACGATTACGACGAAAATGGCCCCTGCAACAAGGGGTAGAGTCCTCATAATATATATATATTATATGCGCCGGAAAACCGACAATTAATTTTTGGTTCGAGAATCGCGAAAGAATTTAGCTATTTGTTTTTTCGTTACCAATCCTTGAGCGACACCTAAAATAAGATCTTGGTAACCCAAGTTGCCACCCCCTAAATAGGGGCCAGTCCGTCCGCTTATCTCATTAAT
>CAZFWE010000032.1:0-10848 GCA_964522685.1 uncultured bacterium
TCGAAAATCGGCTCAAAAGAACCCGAAAATCGACAGAACCTACTTTGTAGACACCCTCTAAGAACCAACGAAACACATAGAGTTTTATGCCAGAAAACGCTGTTATTGTAATTCCTGCCAGAATGGCTTCTTCAAGGTTCCCGAATAAACCCATGGCTCTGATCAAAGGCAAAACCATGATTGAACGAGTATGGCGCATCGCCAAAGCGGTGCCCCATGCAAGTGAAGTCATTATTGCAACAGATGATGAAGTTTTAAGACATTTTGCAGAAAACTTTGGCGCTAAAGTAATGATGACGAGTTCTGAATGTTTGACCGGGACAGATCGCGTTGCAGAAATATCTTATCTACTCGATCAAAAACATAGCATATTTTTTAGCTTTCAAGGAGATGCAGTCTTGACACCTCCTTGGGTGATTGAAGCCGTTCTTCATGCAATGCTGTCAGATTCCACGATTCAAATGGCAACCCCTGCAGTGCTTTTAACAGATCAGGCTCTTACTGATTTTGTGTTAAGTAAACGCGGTGGCAGCTCAAGCGGGACGACTGTTACTTTTGATAAGAAGGGAAAGGCTCTTTATTTTTCTAAAGCAATCATTCCCTATAATCGAGAAGAAAGCCACCCAAACAGGATGGTTTATCGCCACATTGGGTTGTATGCTTATAGAGCCGAGACTCTTCAACAATTAAGTCTTCTTCCAGAAGGAATCTTCGAAAAATCAGAAAAACTGGAGCAATTGCGCGCTTTGGAAAATGGTATTCCTATTCAGGTGATTCCAGTGGATTATAGAGGGAGAACGCATGGGTCTGTAGATCGTCCCGAAGATCTTTCATTTGTCGAAAAGGTCATCGAAAAGGAAGGCGAATTACTGTGAACGATAACAGCCCAATTCATCTTATTTTAGTACGTCATGGAAATACTTTTGAACAGGGGCAAACTCCAACGCAAGTTGGCGTGCGCACGGATCTTTTGTTAACAGACCAAGGACGGAATCAAGCAGAATACTTTGCACGCTACCTAGCTGTAAAACAGATACAACCCCATGCGATTTATGCGGGAACTTTGAAAAGACAAATTGAAACAGCAGAGATTTTAGGGGGTCACTTCCAAGTCGAAGATAAAATCCAGCTCCATGAGCCTGCTTTGACAGAAATTGATTACGGGCCTTGGGAGGGGTTGACTGCTGAGGAAATCAGAGAAAAATGGCCCAATGAATACAAGGCATGGACGGAACAATCAAAATGGCCAGAGCTGTTTGGCAATACGCAAAAAAATCATCTTCGTGAGATCGAAAAATGGCTGAATGAGTTGCGTAGCATCCATGCTGCCGGTGAGACGGTAGTTGGAGTTACAAGCAATGGAATTATTCGTTTCTTCTATACATTCCAAGAGAAAGAATGGGAGAATCTCATACAAACGCATCGAATGGAAACTCTCAAAGTGAAAACGGGCCACTTCTGCGAGCTATTGTTATTTAAAAACTCTCTGCAAATTAAAAGCTGGAATAAAGGCCCCAGAATCGTTTAAGAACCTATCCCATTAATCTTAATGATGAGATTTGAGATGATTTTTCTGCGGATTTTTGATTCGAAGGAGGAGAACATACCCAAAGGGTAGGCGACGAACTGAGAACGAAAAGCCGCCAAAAAGCGCTCAAAAGATTCCTAACATGTTTATTTAACATATATAAACAAGAAATGAAATTGTCAATAATTTCGACTTTGCAAAAGGTATGCTGCGTGGGTCGTAGCGTACGATTTTTCCCCTTTTCGGGGTTTAGGAAGCCATGGAATAAAAAACTCCGCTAAGGATTTGGCTCAATTCATTTAAAGATAAGCCCACTAGACATAGCAGTCGTCTTCAAAACTACTACTTAGGAGCTTGACTTTTTTTATTCTTGATGGTCGCCATGGGTAGACATATAGATCTAAATGCTACAAAAGTGGGATGGGCAAATATCCTAAGATTTCGCATTCCGAGTCTGTAGCATTTCTAAGACGAGAGCGCACCCGCGGTCTGTTAAAAGCAACGTCGTCTCATCGATTTTTTTAACGAGATTAGCTTGTGCAAGATGCTTCACAATATTTTTTATGGCGGTCTCTTTCAATCCGATCGATTTGGCCACAACCTGATAATTGATCGGCCGTCGAGGATCTCCCCGCTGCTTTGCGACTTCGTAGAGCTTGATCATGAATTTTTCGTCAGGAGTCATTCTGCTTCCTTTTTAGCCTTGCACCGTTCGGCGTGTCTTCGATGAAATAACCCTCTGCGAGAATCTTCTCACGCAGCTCATCGCTTAGACGGAAGTTTTTCTCAAGGCGGGCTATTTCTCGCTCTTTCAATAATTTTTGCAAGGCCAGTGGCGCTTCCTCTTTCCGGTTCAGCGGCAGGACGCCGAGAACCTGATCCCATGCCTCTAATTGATCCAAGGCAGCTCCCGCTTCAATTGAACTGATCTTCTCCTCATCCGCGCGGATATTGAGCTCCCGAACCAAATCAAAGAGTGCAGCAAGCGATACCGAAATATTCAAATCGTCCGCCAGAGCCGCCTTGAACTTCTGATCGGCTTTTTCCAGCAAGCCCGAGATTTCTTTCCCATTGCAAGAACCGAGGCGGTCCCGAATAGACTTCAACCGATCGACGAGATCGCCAATCCGAGCCAGCGCCGCACGAGCTCCGTCGAGCCCGGCAAATGTGAAATTGAGCTGGGTCCGATAGTGGCTTGAAAGAAGCAGGTAGCGCACTTCGGGGCCGCTATACCCTTTCTTCATAAGATCGCGAAAGGTATAGAAGTTGCCCAGGCTTTTGGACATCTTTTTGTGATCGACGAGGAGGTGTTCCGCATGAAGCCAGTGGCGAACAAATTTGCGGCCAGAATAGCACTCGCACTGAGCAATCTCGTTCTCGTGGTGCGGGAACATATTATCGACGCCACCACAGTGGATGTCGATGGAAGGGCCCAAAAGCTTCATCGCCATCGCAGAGCACTCGATATGCCAACCGGGCCGGCCATGTCCAAAGGGGCTCTCCCAAAAAATCTTTCCATCTCGTTCCGGGTCGTAGGCCTTCCAAAGGACGAAGTCTGCAATGTGTTCTTTGTCATATTCATCCGCTTCATTTTCACCAGATGCGTTCGGCTTCAGATCGTCCATATTCAAATGAGAAAGGCGGCCGTATTCTGGAAAGTAGCCAAGGGAAAAATAAATACTCCCGTTCGAACTTTTGTAGGCGTATCCCTTTTCCAAGAGCTTCTCGATAATGTGGATCATGTCGGGGATGTAATCAGTCGCAGCTGGATAATGCTCCACTTTTTGGATGTTCAACGCCTTTAAGTCCTCGAAAAATGCGATCCGAAACGGTTCCGTATAACTCTTTAAGGGAACGTCTTTTGCAATAGCTCCTCGGATTGTTTTGTCATCGATATCGGTGATGTTCATGACCTGTTCGAGCTGCCAACCGAACCACTGGATCGTGCGGCGGAGTAGGTCTTCAAAAATATAGGTGCGGAAATTGCCGATGTGGGCAAAGTCGTAGATCGTCGGACCACATGTATACATACGCACTTTTTTGCCATCGGATGGCGTAATTTCTTCTTTCGCGCGGGTTTCAGTATTGTAAAGTTTCATAATTTCGATTGGAGGGTCCTGTAATCTGTTTTGCCGGTGCCCATAAGCGGGATTTCTTCAATCTTTTGGACAGAGGAAATCTTGACAAGCCGACTAAAGCCGCTATTTTGAAGCAAATCGTTTGCTTGCTCGCGACTGAGATCAATGGTAGTAAACAGAACGAGCTGGCTTTTGCTCGGGTTTTGTTCATCCGCTAAAAGAGCTACCGACGACCCATCTAAAGAAATCTTTCCCTGGCGGTGGAGTTCCGAGGAGAGCACTTCTTCAACCGCAGCCAAACTGATCATTTCGCCGCCGATCTTCGTGAATCGCTTGAGGCGTCCTGATAAAATCAAAGCACCGTCGGGATCTTGATGTCCAATATCACCCGTGCGATACCACTTTTTGCCGTGGATTTCGAGGAAGGGAGATCTTGGATTTTCCAAATAGCCATTGAATACGTTCGGGCCCCGGACGCAAATTTCCCCGTCCACACCGGGGGGAAGAAGCTCGAGCGTTTCCGGATGGATCATACATATCTCGATATTGGCTAATGGATACCCGACGCCTTTTGGCGGGAGGTTAGGTCGGCCCATTGTCAAGATCGGCGAACATTCAGTGATGCCGTAGCCTTCGACGAGTTTGGCGTCAGTTCCTAGATTTTTCACTCGTTCAAAGAGTTCAGACGAGGCTTTCTCCGCGCCGGAGACGAACATCCGGACCGTCTCTAACTGTCCCTTTTTCGCTGCAGATAAAAGTCCCTTTAAAAAGCTCGGAGCGCTGCAAAACATCGTGATTTTCCACCGTTCGATCCCCTCGGCGAGCGCAAAACTGTCGGTTGGGTCCGGATAAAAAGCGATCCGAATTCCCGCTATGATAGAAAATAAGCCTGCGACCGTAAAGCCGAAGGAATGAAAGGGAGGCAAAATACCGTACAAAACATCGTTCGCTTCGATTTCGATGCAGTGCATGCCGCTCTGCAAGTTGGAAATGATATTCTTATGCGAAAGAGGAACTCCTTTTGGGCTTGCCTCACTCCCTGAAGTGAATAGAATCACCGCAGGAGAGTTTTCATCGACATCATTCAAACGAAGAGCCGAAAGGATATGCTTTGTTCCCCGCATCGAAAGGAGGGCTCCTCTCAACTTCATTGTAAGGGTCAATTTTTGCCGAATGTCTTCGAGAAGCTGCATTTTGTCGACTAAACTTCCGAATTCGACGTGAGAAAGACGCTCCAAAAAACGCCAGGAACTGATGACGGTTTTAGCATTGCTGAGCCGCATCATCTCCTCTAGATATCTGGGCCCCAAAGTCCAATTCAACATGACCGGGACTTTACCAGCGAGTTGAAGCGCCAGGATCGTCAGATAGGCCCCCATTGAGGAAGGGAGCAAAACAGCAATGCGGCTTTCCTGAATCGTTCGGAAATACTCGGCCAGGACAAGGGCAGAGCGTTTCATCTTTTTATAGGAGAGGACTCCCACAAGGTCGTCTCCACAAGCGGCAAATGACCTCATCCGCTCGCAAGAGAGCAAAAACGCCTCTGGAATTGTCCTTCCTATTGGCGGGAGAGGATCTAGTCGCTTTTTTTCTTTCGGCCAGCCGATATGCATGACCTGGTGACGCGGCAGCTCCGCGGTCCTAGCGCCTTCTGAAATTTCGAGAGCATCTTTCACTGTATCCAAATCTTCGGGATGAATTTCTTGGATATCGAATTTCGATGAAATGAATGTCATGAGTTCAGCGATATTGAGAGAATCCAACCCCAAATCGACAGCAAGATTCATCTCATCGCGAATCTCGATCCCGGGATTTTCTAAAATCCGCCGAATTTCTCCGAAAATCTTGTTGCGGGTCTCACCGGAAATCTCAATGTCATTGAAACCGTTGGCTTTTCTTTTTTCCGACTGGTATGGCTTGGCAAATTTCTCTTTCCATCGGCTATAAGAGACGAGGTTCAGCGGCTCTGACTCATGCCGATTTCCCGCATCGTCCAAATATCGATTGAACCAATTCTCCAAATAGCGGTTTAGTTCGACCCTATTCACAGCTCGCGGAAAGTCTTCTCCTTCAAGCTCGAATTCAATCGTCACCTTCCTCCTCGGGGAAAAGAAGACTAAATTGCCGAGAAGCGTCTTGAACCCATTCCAGATGGTTTTATTGATATCGGGGGAGCGCCCCTCGATAGCCCGAGAGAAACTGCTCCCCCACAACCCGCTGGTCCGGATGAGCACCACGTTCGAATCGGGACATTCTTGGAGTAGCGTATGCACCCCCGAAGCCCCGGCCAATACCTCCTTGCCAGAGGTCTTGAGCCTTCCCGATGGATAAAGGATGATATTTTCGCCGTTTTTTAATCCTTGCGCAACCTCAGCCATCGAGCGTTCGGCCCGTTTGATCTTGATCTGGTTGATCGATGTATCAAAACTCGGAATGGGCAATGCCCGGACTATCCGCATCAGCGGCTGCAGAAACCTCTGCCGATAAACATACTCAATGACTAAGGGTCTCATCTTGAACTTAGGCCAAAGATAGGCGAAAATCATCACCGGTTCCATGTGAGCTACATGGTTCGGTAAAAATAGGATTCCACCCGTGCGCTTCATCTTCCCGCGGGTGATATTTTCCAATCCCTTGGTCTCGATCTTATAACGCAAAGACAGAATCGCCAGCATCAGGCGAGCGATTATCTTCCAAGACATAAGCCTCCATTTAACCCTGTATGAAGAGTTTTGGTAAAGGCTTATTAACCGGGTTGGTAAGCAGGTGGTTCAACCCAGAACCTTTGGAGCCTTGAACGTATCCCAGAATTCTTAATGATCAATCTTTCCGCGCTTTTTGGCAGATTTTTCTTCTCAGTTCGTCGCCTACCCTTTTAGGTAGCCTTCCTCCTTCAAAGCAAAATCTGCAAAAAAATCATCACAAATCTCGATGTTAAGAATTCTGGGATACGTTCTTGGACAAATTTTTGAGAAGAAACTCTCAAATCCTAGAATTTCTTGATTTAATTTTGCAACCGCTCTAAAATCTTTCACTATCTTCCTTAATCTTTATAGTTTTGAGGAGCCCTTTAGCTAATATAAGCCCTGACGATTGCAAAAACAAAAAATTACAGTTAAGCAGAGGTAACATATGGCAGCTGGATTATACAACAATTCAGACAAAATCGGATTGTTAGAACAAGCAAATCATTATCTTTTCCAAGAAGCTGCTTTTCTCAAAGAGCAAAGAGAGAGAACCCAAGTTGCCTATGAAAAGGCTAACGAGGAACGTCAAGCCACAGAAGATCGAGTGGTTAAAGCCGTACCAGTACCCCCCACTGTCCTGCCAGAAGATGAATTGGACCACGAAGTCCGGTCCCTCAATCAACCCGAGGTCATAGCAGAAGACCTCGCGAAAATCCTAAATAGTGCGATCTCGAAAGATGACGACCTTCACCAAGTTGCCGAAAAATTAACTCCCCCTCTGCAAGAGAGATTAGCGCGATTCCTTTCTCCTACACCAAGAACTCTAATTAGCACTATAAACGCTTTACATGCAATCAGATCATTTGCAAAATTGTTGATCGAACAAGAAGCTCGCTCAAAACAAAAATTGCAACTTAGGCGAGACCTCGAAAAAACTCTCATCAGATTCCGAAACAACCTCCCTACAGTTCAAACCGAAGAAGGCCGGCTAATTTTAGCCGTAGCGCAATTGATCGGCGGAGCGATTGGAACTAGCACCGCTCTTAGAAAATCGGATCAACTGAAGAACGGTATAAACCTTGATGAGTTCTGTTCTTACGAAACTCCGACTGCGGAAGAACTTCTGAAAGTTCCTTCTTCCTTCCTAACAACAAATTTTACGAATAATCTAATAACTGATCTAAAGCCCCACCAGCATTATCAGTCGGGCCTGCGAAACCTAACCGAACTCTCAAGACAAAATTTAAATCTGTGCCAGCGAGAATTAATTGAACAATTTGTACTCAATCCAACCCAAGAAACATTTCTCGCATGCCAAGATGCAATCACCGCCTTGATCGATTTGCCGAATCCTGATCAAGATCCAAGCCTTTCGCTTCTGGCTAGGGGGAATCAAGAAGCCTTGGCCTGCATTGAAAAAATAAAAAAACCCGAGCCAGAACTGGGTTCAACACCGGATGATGATTTTCTCCCAAAAGCTCCGATCAATGACAAACCAATCCCTGTCAAAGAAAAAATCGATTCAGCAAAACTGTTGGCCAAATCGCTCTGCGACGCAATTCGTAGAGAAGTCGTATACATTTCGAAATTAACATCGAATCAAAAAGATAGTATTGATCAGTTCATCGAGAATCCGAATCAAGAGAATCTTTTCAATTGTCAAGAAGCATTTAATATTTTACTAACCGACAGGAATCATTCCTATTCATCGACTCCTAACAGCCTGAAATGGATGAATATAAGGGCATTATCTGAGATTCAACAAAGAACTCTGAAAGCTCTTGCGAATCTATTTCATTTATATGGAGTAGAAGCTATGGGCGAAGCATCTTGGACAAGCAAGACTGGTATTACTCTGCGAGAGAGCGAGTTAAAAGACAGAGTATCTCTTATCCGTGAATTAATTAAAAACAACCGCATGGAACGACTTCTTGGCGGAAGCCCAGAAGACGATGGGTTGCCTCTTGAACTGACTTTAGATGAAGTCAGACTGCGTGGATTCCCTGATATAAAAACTAAGTATCTAGGAGATATACCGAGTAGCTGGATGCTTGCTCATACATCCGAAAATCTTGCAGAAGGTCAAATCTGCGACTACCTTTTAGAGATGGACCGAGTGGAATATTTACGAATGTTACCCGAGCATGAAATTGCAAAAGAATGTGAGTGGGGAATCTCAGAGATAATTGCTGGCACAGTAGGCTTGGCAATGGGAGTCGCTGTTGGTGCGGCAATTCCAGCTGTAGGTGCAGTGATACATGGAGCTCGAACTATAGTTCATTGGAAAGAAGAATATGTGGGAAAAGATCCGTATAATCCATGGCAACTAGTAAAAGAAATAAAAAGCGTACCTTCACCTGGTTGGGGGATGGTAGTTCCCACCGCTATTGTTTGCAGCGTAGGAGGCGCAGCGCTTGGAGTTTTCGTAGTTCGTGATAAAAAAGATGAAACTGGAAAAACCAAAACAATGACCCTGGGGAGAATTGAAAGGCTCAAAGGGAAAAGGATCTTGCTACAGCAGAGAATTGCAAATTTAGAAGCACATTTCGGTGCATTAGAGGAAATTAATCAACTTAAATTTGCAGATGCTTCTTTTGATGCAAGACTCAAAGAATATTATAGAACAATGAATGTTCATTTCCACTAAAACAGGAAAAACTTATGTGCATAAAAATTTGTGAATGTTTAGTAGCTCCACTAACATACATCGGGGATACAAGTGCTGCTTACGTACATGATACTTCAACATCTCGTAAAATTACTGATCTTGTAATTTCAATTTTTGTAGGGATAGCGGTAACAGCTTTAGTTTTTGCAATATCAGCTCCAGCTGGTGCGGGGGTTGCGGGGGTTGTTGTGCTAATGAATGCATGGATTATCGCCACCGGCACAAGTTTAACTTTTATGTTCCTGATGGCCATTGCCGGAGGGCATATTGCTCTGCGCCATCGCTCTTAATAACTTGAAACTTAAGGAAAAAATATGTGCACGCGAATTGCAGAACTAGCTTATGCGCCCTTTAAATTTATTGGCGACTCTATCGGAGCTGCCATTGAAGATACACGTACAGATATGAAAATCCATTTGGTGGCGATAACAATTTTTATGGGTCTCCTCTTTACAGGTTTATACACATGGATGTTTAGCAGCGTTGGTCTCCCTCTCAGCACTGCACTAGCGACTTCGTTTGTAGTGGGTTTTGGTGCAAGTTTGGTACTCATGTTTATGTTGACCATGAGCCTTAGATGCCTTCCTGATAGTACTCCAAAAATAACGACTCGATATATTTAAAATATTTTTTATTATAAATACTTTTGGATCCACGGTGCCAAGGAAGGTCGCAATCCCGCGCAATCGATGCATTTGACTAGGGACTCATGAAGATCGTCTTGGCCGAAAAGGATCAAAGAATGGAGCATTTTTCCGAGGCGGACTTGGTAATTGGTCCATTTTTGTTCGCCATTGCTTACATCTCGATCCACTTCTAAGTCCCAGCCCCATGACTTGGCGACTAAGATGACCCCTTCTCGGTAACTCTTGATAAACTCGGAATCCTCTTTAAGCACTGCGATGTCGGTTTTACTCACCTGATACTTGTCGCCTTGGCCTGCGCTCGGTCGATCGATGGGAAACATCCACCAGTCGAACCCGCTATCGGGATGAGTCGTGTGGGTTTGCAGATGCTGCCAAGGAAGCTTTTTCAGCTTTACGAGATGGTCAGCCTGTTTCTCTTTCAGGTGCCGCAGCTTTGGGCTAAGCCCGTGCCGCTGAGGCAATACTGGCTGCACCGCTTGCTGCATAACGGAAGACGAGGGAGCCATGTTCGCGCTTTTTTCATTCCAACGAACAAAGGCAAAGACCAATAAATAGGTCCCGAGAGATATAGCCGTGAGCGCTACCGCCGTAATCACGGCAAGAGCCTTCGCCGTCGTCGAGTGAGATAGGTCCAAGGGATGGAAGAAAAAGTTATAACAATCAATTTTCATGGTTCAAGTATACCATAAAGAAATTCTCAATTCCAGACATTTGCAACAACCTTGGAATTAGATATTTAAAACATAGGTTCGACATATTTAAAATATTCCTTTATATATAAATATTTTACCTGATTAAGGAGGATCTATGGTTAAAGAAGTAGGAGGAGGAAGCGATCAATCCCGCATTCACTCTCCAAAAACAGCCCAACAACCTTCCAATGTCATCACTATTCTTAAATCTATCGCTTACCAGGCACTGAATAAATCTGTGGACCAGTGGAGCAAAGCCTATGATAAAAAATCTAGCCCGGCCGATTTTCGACATTCTGCGAGCACGAGTAACGCTCCCGGAGCCAAAGCTGTTTCCAAAGCAGCAGAACAGCCTCTTCCGGGACCGCAGCGCAAAGAAATGTGCGAGAGATCCTATTCGGTTGCGGATATGACAAAGAAAATTTTTACAGCTTCTGCGAGGATGTTTGCCACCCTTGGCGCTACAAAAGATTCCAAAATAAGATTGCCGATCGATTTTAATGCAACGCGATCTGCGGCTTTTGATTTAGGATTACGCTCGCTTCATT
>CAZFWE010000033.1:0-10789 GCA_964522685.1 uncultured bacterium
CGAAAGCGTGAATACGCGCAAGTGTATCGTGGGTTCGAATCCCACTCTTTCCGAACGTAAGCCAATGCATCTCAATGTCGCGCAGAATATTTTGGCCCTCAGATTGACGGTGTGGGAGCAATCGCCAGAAGCCTCTCCCTTTAGGCGGGGGGGTAATCACCGACATCATAACGGCTCTTTATCTGCATTGGGCAACCTCTGTATTATGCAGATAAACTGCAGATAAAATAAACTCCAGTTTTTAGATCTCTCTAAAGCTAAATCTCTTAGGGACAGATAGTTCAGGCAATTCAAATCACCGGCAATCAATCGGATAAATGGCGCCGAACGATGCTATTTTCTTGAAAAATATTAACTACTTTCTGATTATGTCTGCTCCAAACGTAGGAGAAAATAGCATGTCAGCTGCAATTCAAAAAAACTCTCTTCTATCGCCCGTCTTCGAGCCGACCTGTAGCTTTGTTCGTTGGTGCCAAAGACAAACTGGACATATTATTGAACCCTTTTCTCAGGAAAGGAAATTTTGCGATCTCGCAAAAAGAGCCTTCTTTATTTGCACTCTAGTCCTTCCATTGATCGGGCTTATTGCCTTTCTTTATGACAAATGCTGCAAAGATTCAGCGCCTGCTGCTTCAAGCTCTGAGAGTGCGAATATCAGAGTGATCAAACCGATTAAAGAGCTGGGTACCGAGAAGAGGGAAAAGGACGCGTTGCCAAATAATGACGCTGCTCTTAACGCTTCTCTGAGCGCGATCGCTACAACACCCAAGCAAAATACTGTTCCTCCACAAATGCCTACTGTGCGAGATTTACATTTGCCAGCAGATCGAGCACCAGTAAGACCACAAGAAAATGTTCAGAGTTTGAGTTCAACGACAGTTTCTCAAGCTAATCAAACGACTATGATCACTGTTCCTCTGCCCCGTGAGACGAGAATTAATCCCTCCGATCTATTCTCTTTATGTGACGGTCAAACGTTAGCATATGAAATTTCTACGCTGTTTACAGAATTGCAAAATTTGCAGGGCGTTCCTAAAACGCATGAAGTAATTAACAAGTTGGTGGCTTCAGGGAAATTGGAAGCTGCCACTAAATTGATAAAGAAGCTGGGAGAGATCGTCCAGCAAGTGATTGAGAATGCTCATAAGATAGTTGAAAAACTCAATGCTATGGAATTGCAATTAACCCAGTCTTTCAAAGACTCCGATGATTTTTTGGGGAATTTAAAATTGTTAAAAAATTCTGCCGATGAAATTTCTTTATGTTTGCAAAATGTGCAATCTGATTTTTTTTGTCAGTCAGAAGAACAGGCGACCTTTGAAGAAAGAATTGTCAGAATATAAGAATTAGAAAATAGATGGCCGAATATTATCGAAAAAATTGGGAATGCATTTGATACTAGTAAATTGGTAAAACAGGCGTTCAATCGCGCTATGAATACCATAACAATTCGCAGATAAGGCTCATTCCAATTGTTCAAACTCTTTATGGAGTTGGGTTTCGTATTCGTGAAAGAATTTTGCGCGGTTGTCTTTGTCCGTTTGGTAGACTGCGAGAAGAATGAGGGTGCGAGGATCGATAATCTCCCTTTCAAACATTTCAGGATCGTAAATGCGAATGGTCCAATCATCTCGGAAGAGACGGATCCAGGGCCGGCTGATTGTGGCAATCACATGATCTGGCATGGATGGATCGGTGAGGGTGAATTCAGTGCCCCAGAAATCCATCGTAGCGAGCAGGACTTGCTTATTTTCAGCGTCGAAAACTTTGTATTCACCCCAAGGTAAGATACGCAAGAGATTTTCTTCGATGCGGCCAAGATTTCTGCCTTCGGGATCTTCGATGTCTGCGACAGTGCCCCAGGAGAAAAACCGAGCTCGTGCCGTCGCAAGTGGCTTCGATTCGGCATCTTCTAAATCGTAGATGGGAGTGAATGAGAAAAGACGTTTCGTAGCAGATGCCATGGGGCGCTCCTCGGAGGCGATGTCAAAGCTAGAAGTAAGAGAAAAAAAACGTTCGGTAATGGTGAATTCCGCTGGCAAGGGGGCGATTGCAGAGAAGGCGAAAGGAAGGAGAAATAGTAAAAAGTTCATTTTTAAGGCTCGTCGTTTTTAAAGAGGGATTTGAAGTCTTTTTTCGGTTCCGGTTCTCCGAGAATTGTCCGCTTTGGTGGCTGTGGTAAATCAGTAGAAATTTTAGGGGTGAATTCTTCACAAAAGTTCATCGTTTCCCGATCTCGGATGAAATCGGTATTGGGCACAGCGCAATCGTTGGGTTTGCCTAAGACATAATAGCGACAGCCCGCACAGGTGTGTAGATCGATGCCGCAATGCAGGCAGTGAAAACGAAAGCCCACCTTCACAGATAGTTCACTCACTAATTTACGGCATTTCCAGCAATGTAACATATTCCATCAATTTGATTTGGTTCTCGAAGGAACAAAAGATTTTAGCAAAAAAATCGTTTTTGTGAGAAACTTTTCGATTGAATTTCAAAAAAAACCAGGTTAAGAGAAAGAACATACGTTCAAATAGATGAAAAAATTTTTCCTCTTACTGCTTTGTCCTTTTTTTGTGATTGCGGAGCACCCGCCCGATCTATTTACAGTCGAGCTTGGGAGCTTCGATTTTTATCGAGAAAAGTATCGCACGGTCGAACTCGATCTCGAGTACAAGTTTCATTTTAAGTTCTTAAGGTCGCCCATTGACATTCTTGATTTTCGCCCGCTTATCGGAATTATGGGGAATGCAAGAGGTTCCGGCTATATTTATTTAGGAATTGATTTTGACCTTCTTTTTTTCGATCATCTGCTCATCTCTCCGGGGTTTGCCGGAGGCTATTACTGGCAAGGCCACGGCAAAGATCTCGGATATCCAATCGAATTCCGGTCGGGAGTCGAGCTCGGCTGGCAATTTTCCGACTACCGCCGTTTAGGTGTTCACTTTTACCATTTATCGAATGCAAGCCTTGGTCAACGAAACCCCGGAGAAGAATCTTTAGTTTTATTTTATGATATTCCAATTTCTAAAGGATTTCCATTTAGTATAAAATAGAAATAAGCTTGAAATTTAATAAAGATTTTCGTAAGTATAAAGATGAGCGGCTGCGAGGGAACAATGAGTCAAGAATTGCCATTCGAACCATTTTCTTTTTTTTCAGATCCTCACCATCAGACGATTATTAGTTCAGTTTTAAATTTTCTGTTCGAGCCATCTTCGGATCGGAAGATAGTGCATCTATCTGACGGAGATAAACTTGCGGTGGAAATCACGACGCCAAAAGAGTGGAAGCCAGTTGACTTGACAGTGGTGTTAGTTCATGGGCTTTGCGGCTCGCAAAGTTCTCCGAACTTAGTACGGATGGTGAAGCGGTTGGAGCCGTTGGGGATACGTTCCGTTCGGTACAATATGCGAGGGTGTGGATCGGGAAAGGGGCTTTCGAAGAACATTTATCATAGCGGGCGGAGCGAAGACCTTTTCGAGGTGCTTAAAACTTTGAAGCAAGAGCATCCCGAGTCACCGATTGTGCTGATAGGATTCTCTCTAGGCGGCAACATCGTTTTAAAGTTGGCCGGCGAGATGAATGTCATTGGGCCTCAATATTTAAAGGGTTTGATTGCGGTGAGTCCTCCGGTCGATCTTTATTCGAGTGTGCAGATGATCGGCGATCCGAACAATAGCTTTTATGAGCGGTATTTTTATAAGCTGCTTCGAGCTGATGTCCATTACCGGCACAAGAAGTTCAAAGATTTGCCAAAGGTTTATCTGCCTAGAGATTTAAAGCTTTACGAATTCGATCAAATGTACACCGCTCCTGCTTGCGGGTTCAAAAATGCGATCGATTATTACAATAAGTGCAGTGCAGCGCACGTGGTTGAGGATATTGCGATTCCCTGTCGTATCCTCCTTTCGGAGGATGATCCGATCATTGCTCCTTCTAGTTTAGACCATTACGTGCTTCCCTCGAATATCTCCGTCTTCAAGACGAAGAAGGGAGGGCACATGGGGTATTTGGGCAGTCCTCGGAGCGAAAAGGGGTTTCACTGGCTCGACTCTCTTCTCGTCGAGTGGATCCGTGAATTCTAGTCGACAAGGAGCTGCTGCTTGCTGAATTGTTTATTGAGTGAACGGACAGAGAATATCCAGAAGAAAACTGTGCAGAGAATCAGCGGCAAGAGGTAATGTGTGATCGAGAGGACCGAGCCGGTTCCGGCGATCTGGATTAAGACGATTTGAATCCATGCGGCGCCTGACTTCCCAAGGCGGGATCCAATGACGTCGATGGCTGCTTTTCCTTTGACTTTTGATTCTTGGTCAAGCGGGATATATGACATTTCTTTGGTCGCGTCGAAGAAGGCGTATTTCATCACTTTTGTCGATACGTTTTGGAAAGCGCCGAAAGCGACGATGAGCATGAGAGGGGTCGTTCCTAAAATGCCTGTGAGAGGGGCGATCCATTCCTGATTGAGGAAAAGCAATAGGAATCCAAGGCTTGTAAGGCCAATGACGATAGGGGGGAGCTGGGCGGAAAAATGCCAGCCGAGCCGACGGATGATAAGACCGCTGAGGAAGAGAGAAATAAAGAGTGAGCAGATTCCGACATAGGAGCTCACGCTGGCCATGAAGGCTTGATAAGCGCCAGTTTCTGGATAGGCGAGTTTAATGTTGGCTTTCCAGGTGACTTCGGTCAGATTCATTGTCAGGCCGTAAGCGACGATCATGACGGCAATGCAGCGGAGATAGGGGGAACGGGCCACAAATTTCAAGCTGTCGATCAGCGATAATTTTGTTTTTTGATCGAAAACGGCACCTTTCCGTTCTGGACGGAAAAGGCGGTCGTCTTTTTTAAGCACATGGGTGGTGAGCCACCAGTGGAGAAGCATGATCATGCCGCCGAAAAAGAGGACGCAAAGAACGAGATTCTGCAACGCCATATTGAAGTTGGCCTGGACATATTTATGGGTAAAGTAGATGACAAGCGGTCCGGTGAAGATCTGGGCTAAATCACCTCCAGCGATGAAGAGGGTATAGCATCTTTTCGCTTCGTTGAAATTGCAGATGTGGTTAACGAAGCCCCAGAAGAGAAGAAAAATGGCGATCTGCCCCCAGAGTTCTGCTGTGACGAAGAAGAGGGAAGGGACCCAGTTTCTATAAATTGAGATCCAATGCTTATTTTCTTCTCCGATTTTCGAGAGGAGCCAGTCAGCCGATTCATGGGGTGAAAGAGCGTCGAGATTGGGGTAGAGGACAAAGCCGTACAAGCAAATGAATGCCATGAATGTGAGGATGATCCCGTAAAAGAGCTTGGTTCGGCTGAAGATATTCGTGAGCTTAGAGTAGAGGAGTACAGCCCCGAGAGCGATGGGGAGCACGATCCAACCTTTTAGGATAGGAATGACCTCGGCCCCTGAGCCTTTGGCTGTTACGACAAAGGCGTCTTTCATAGTCGTCAATACCCCGTAGGTGAACGACATAAAGAATTTCATGAAAAGAAGAGGAAGAATTTTTTTTAGCTCGAATGATTCAATCGGCCAGAGTCGATTGCGCCACCGTCCTAGGAGAGATTTTTTTTTTTCTATTTGTTGCATTCAAAAATCCATATTCAAAATCCTTGAGGGTTATACCTCGAAATGCCTATAAATGTCATCACAAGAAAATATTTAAAAAAATTAATGAGTGATCTGGATTGCTTGGTGAGCGGTCCGAATGAGCTGTTTCCATTGCTTCCAGTCTTCTTTCCAGGCTTTCTTTGCTTGTCGGATTTAAGGATCCTTTTTGGTAGTGTAATAAACTACGAACAGTAAAACATTGATGAAAAAAAATGCAATGCTAGAAAGGATAGGGAGAGAAAGTGAATCGATGCCGAAAGCGATAGTTTTTGCGCAATCTGGCCCGGGAGTGCAAAATTCAATCGGGAAAATTCCGCGGATTGAGAAGGATTGAATGAGGATTTGGAATAAGGCTAGTATAAAGCCGATGACGGTTTGAGGAAGAAGATAGACGGCGATTCCTAAATAACCCCGCCAAGCTGCCAAGCCGGTGATAGCCGCAAGGGGATACATGCAGATCTTCTGATACCAACAAAGATGGCAGGAAGGCAGAGATTGTACTTCAGTCAAATAAAGGCTTCCGAAAGTCGCCAGCATGGCGATAACCCATACCGCATAAAGAGCATACTTGCGAATCATTCGTCCACGCTATTTGTACGATTTATAGGTTCTTTCGAGGCCACTTTCGATAGTGGAGTTGCTCGAAAGAAGAAAACCGCAGCTGCAATTACAAATAGAAAGATAGTTAAGGTTGTTAAAATTAAAAATTTTGGTGGAGTTGAATATCTCATAGCTTTGGAGTATCGCAGAATCTGTCTATTTTTTCCTTCTTTTTCGTTTTCGGATGCCTTTTCTTCTGGTCCAGCGGGTTGCTCTGTCTCTTTAATGGTATTCGATTTATTCCTTGTATTTAAGTGTAATTGAATTAATACAATATCTCAGATGTTTGGGAGGGGGCCCGTCGTTGAATACATGTCCGAGATGTGAATCGCAGCAGCGACAAAGCACTTCGTACCGTTTGAACTTGAAGCTCCAATCCTCTAGGTAATAGACGTTATTTTTAGCGATGGGTTTTTTGAAGCTAGGGTAACCGTTCCCTGCGTCATATTTATCGTTTCCTTGGAAGAGGGGGAGGGAACATGCGGCACAGGAATAGATCCCTTTGCCCTGGTTATAGATGTATTTGCCCAAATGAGCGTGTTCGGTCTTTTTTTTTCGCATGACGTTGTAGCGGTCCTCGCCCAAAATTGTAAACCACTCTTTTTCCGAATGGATTGTTTTTTCACCATCCCATTCCGCTGCACTCAACAAGAAGGCTAAGGTCAAAAACCAATGCTTCACTATCACCTCTTTCTTGTGTTATACCTATTTGCGTATATTTTACGAGCTGGGAAAAAATACAATGGAAGAGAGGATTGAGGCGAGAGTTTCTCCTGAGACAGTGTGGGCAAGCTGGGAAAGCGCCCATGAAAAGCATGGGCAAAATACAATTCAAGAAGGGCAGAAGGGCGTTTCCAAAGGTGTGCGTGCGAAGGGATTTCGCTACCAGGTATTAGACGTGATTCCAGGCAAGCAATTTTCGATTCTCTGGAAAACGTTATTCGTTCGCCTCCTTTTTTGCCATTCGGTAAGTCCGACGAAATGGGGCTCGGAGATTCGCTACAGTGTTCAGATTAAAGGGCCTTTTGCTTGGCTCATCCGTTGGCTTTTAGGAAATAAAATCCGGCGAAATATCGGCCTTGTTTTGAAGGCAATTGTAAAGCAATTAGAAGAAAAGAGTGTAGTAGAGACGCGCAACCGGCGAAGCCCGTAGGGCATATCCCGGGAGAAAGCCCGGAGTTTTATAGCCGAGTTCTGTTTCAAAGCCCGATAATCTGTCGATCTTGAAACTGACCAATGCGGAAGCTGCGGTTCCGAAGCTCGTTTTATGCTGCTCTGAGTAGGGGTAGAGAGGGTGGTCTGGATCTGGCGGCTCGTCGAAGTTGATTTCGAAGATATTTTTAGAGCCGGGCTCCAATAAAAGCTTTGGTTGTCGCCATCCATCGAATCTTAAGCCGAACGCCCATTTGCCCACGGTCCAGATTTTCGGAGCGTACATGCCGAGGCCGTAGTAATTATTTTTCGCATGGCGACCTCCTTTCGCATAGAAATAGATGGGATGGTTTTCCTTTAAAAGGAAGTTTTCGACAAAATATTCAGGTCCGAATGGCGCCAAACCGAGGCGAATTCCCGGCAAATAGCCGTAACCGAAAACGGGAATCATGGGGATAGAAGTCTCTTTTCCTGATGAGACGTAATGCAGCCAAGCGAAGAGGGAATAATAGGTGAATGCATCTCCGAGGTTCATCCATGAAAGAGAGCGGAGACGTCCGCCTTTCAGCTGGTTTGCGGTATATGTTTGATTGACCGAATCGACGTAGGCTTTGATGTCATGACCATCCATCTGGTCATCGTCGAGAACATTGAGGCTTCCGATGTAAAGAATAAGATCGTATTGCCCTAATAGATAAAGGGCTGTTTGCCGAGGATCGATCTTTCCAGATTCGAGCCATTTCAATTTTGTGAGCAAAGCTAAAATAGCGGTCGATTCCACACCCGCCATCGCGACGGTAGTCTCTTCCGTAGTCGTAAATTGATTGCTGATCTTGTAGCTGGTTGCTGCGCCGCCGGGGCCGTAGGGCGGAGGCGTATTGAAACTATAGCCTTTGACTTTGATCCGTCCGCGATTGATATCGCGGATTCTATAGCCGTGGCCGAAAATTTCATGTTCTACGACGATCGCCAGATAATTGAGCGGAAGCCAGCCTGATAAGAGCTCGAAAAATCGCCAGATTCTTGCTTGTGGCGCTTTGGAATAATAGACGGGGCTTTTAGAGATGAGCCATCCTTCCGTCCGTTCGATGCATCTGTGGAGAAAAAGGATATCTTCTCCGCCGGCATAAGGGGACATATGGATATCCCAACCGAAATTGTAAGTCGCTTCATGAAATTGCTTCAGCGGCACGGGCGGCTTATTAAAATAGATCGGGATCGAGCTGTACGCAGCGCTTAAAAGAGAGATAAAAAGACACCCTCTAAGCGTCGAAGTCAGAGGAGACATCTTTTGCCAATACCTCTTTTTCGCCTTCGCTCCGAGCCACTAGAACAGCGCAGCAGCTGTCGGAGAAAACATTGACAGTGGTGCGGCACATATCGAGCAGACGATCCACGGCGATAAAAAAGCCGATGCCCTCGGCAGGTAGACCGATTACTTTCAAAATAACGAGAATGGCGACTAAGCTAGCCGACGGAATCCCAGCGACGCCGATCGATGTGATGAGCGCCATGAGGACAATGAGGAATTGTGCCACGAAGGTAATCTCAATGCCATAGACTTGCGCGATGAATATAGCTGCCACGCATTCGTAGAGCGCCGAACCAGACATGTTGATTGAAGTGCCGAGAGGAACCACCAAGCTGCAAATCCGGTTGGATACGCCGGCTTTTTTTTCGACGCAATCGATAGTGATGGGAAGGGTTGCTGAGGAGGAGCTCGTGGAGAATGCGGTCACCAGAGCAGGCCCCATCGCTTTGAAATGGCGAGTTGGTTGGACCCTTCCAATGAACTTTAAAAGGAGAGGCAAACCGACAAACATAAAGGTGGAAAGGCTCAAAAGAACGGTGAGCGTGAAAAGAGCGACGGAGGAAAGAGATCCGATTCCAGTGGTCATGAAAACTTTTGCAATCAGGCAGAAGACGCCATAGGGCAAAAATCGCATGATGACATGGGTGACGCGAATCATGGCTTGGAAAATCCCTTGGAAAAATCCTTGGAGAACGGAAGAAGGCCCCGATTCGATCCTTGCAATGGCAAAGCCGAATAGAAGACAGAAGAAGATGATGCCGAGCATCTGTCCTTTTGAAAACGCGTCGATGATATTCATGGGAACGATCTGGAGAAGAACATTGGCTACCGCGCGACCATCCGCTTGACTGATGATTTTTTCGCCCATTTCAGCGACCTGATCAGCGCCTGGAATCGGTCCCATCCCTTCTATATTCACTCCTGCGCCTGGGTTGATCAAATTGACAAAGAAGAGACCGATCAGAATCGCTAAAAGGCTCGTGCTGATATAAAAGGCGAATGTCTTAGCGCCCAATCGGCCGAACTCACCTTCACTGCCCATTCGCGCGATTCCAGTGATGATCGAAGAGGCGACAAGGGGGACGACAACGAGACGGAGGGCGTTTAAAAAAATGGTTCCGAATAGATCGAAAACTCCGTATAACGAGATGCCCGCGATAGAGGCGTCTTTACCGGCCCAAGACCCGAAAAGAGCTGCTAAGATAATCGCTATAAATACGCCCCAGGGCCGTTTGTGTTTTTTTCGCATAATACCTCAATAGTAAGATGGTTATCTTATCGGATTCGCTTGATCTGGGAAAGCATTTTTACTGATCTTAAACCTCATACCCGGTTTTATCTCGTGTCGCTTAAACCATCCTTGCGGGACTTCGAGAGCATAAAGGGCGGGACGATTGCTTTTGTAAATGGGCAGTTTTTTTGAGCTCTGAGAGGGAGGATTCATATCTTTAGTCTCGAGCAACACTTGATTGGCGTCGAAAAACCCAATGGAAAGAGGAATGGTGGTGTCTTTCATCCAAAAAGAGAGGATTTGGGCCTGTTTGTAAACGAAAAGCATCCCGCTACCTTCCGCGAGCTCGCTTCTTCCGGAGAGGCCGATTTCCCAAGCTTCTGGAGTATCTGCGATTTCCACTTTAATGACAGCCTCGCCGATCTCGATTTGGAGGGCAGAAAGGGACGCAAACAGAAAAAAAAAGCATTTCCACATCAGTCGAAGACGATACTTGTTATTGGATTTAATTCCCAAAAGATTTCTTGATGGGAAGTAAGGAATGTGAGTAAAGTGCAAATCATGCGAAGAATTCTGTTTGTTTTAGGCGTTTTTCCTCTGATGCTTTTTGCTAGAAAAGGGACTATTGAGCCAATAAAAAAGAGTGAAATTGTCCCTTGGCTCACCGGCCCTCTGCTTGCACCCGCTCCTAACGTAGTGACTGAAGGGTCTTATAACATCGAGCCCTATTTATTTGTCACCCAGAGCTCCGCTATTTACGATAATGATTGGAAAGCGCAAAGCATCCCTTCGCAGTGGTCTCTTCAACTTCTAGCGCCCGCTTGGATCGGTTTAACAGATTGGTGCAACATTACACTTATCTCTAGCGCTGTGTGGAATGATAAAA
>CAZFWE010000034.1:0-10784 GCA_964522685.1 uncultured bacterium
GAAAGTTCTGCTTTCTCGGAAAAATGAGCTGGGTAGAGCCAAAAACCGTCAGCGCCTAGCTCAGTTCCTTTTTCGACAATGAGCTCTAATTTATTTGGTCGCATAAAGGGAATTGCAAGAATAATCTGCCGCTGGGAATGGGGAATGGTTTGAACATTTATGACTTGCAGATTGCTCGAGTGCTTGTCGATACTCGACACTTTAGCCTTAGCGCGGGAGCCTTGGCCATTCACGAGATCAACTTCTTCGCCGACGACAATCCGCATGACGCGACTCAAGTGATGGTGTTCAGAGTCTTCGAGCTTGAGAAATCCGCCTTTGATCAGCGGGCCATCGAAATAAAATCGATCAGCGGGCATCTTTTTTTTCCTCTGCTGGCTTCCAAAGAGAGCCTGGGCGACACAGAGCTCGTAGGAAGATTTCTGAAAGGTTGTTTTTTAACAAATCCGGTAAGTGGGGTTTTGCTAAACTTTTAAGCTGCTGAAGGTCGAGCACAGCAAACGCGCTCAAAGATTCATAATGAGCATAGATGGGCTTATAGTCGGTAAAGTTGAATACCAGTTTGAAGCGATAATCATCGAGAAGTGTTTCTCGAATTTTACTGTAGTAGATCACTTCCTCGCCCGCTAAAAAATCCATTACCGCCATCTGAACTTGACCTCGAAACTGTTCGGGTATGATGAAGATCAGGAAATTCCCTTCATAGATTTTTTTCAAGGTAGGTAGATGAGAGGATAGAGCTTCGAACTGTTGTTTATCTTGAGGCAAAATAATCGAGACGCAATCGTGACGGAATTGCTTGTAGATATTTTGCGGGGTTTGCTGTTTCCATCGGTTGTGCTGCCAGAGCCATTCCCCAGGAGACTCTTTGATGCTTTCCTGAAGGAGGGTAAGAGATGCGTCCATCAGTCGGATCACTTCTTGTTCCATTGTTTGGGATAAGTCGGGCCAAATGGGATCGGAGTAGCGGATGCGATAGCCAGTTTTGACGCGGCGGGTTTGTGCGAAAATGATGGGGCTATTGGTGCGGTAGGCGAGGAGAGCTGGGGCCGTGGAGGTCCATGCGCGGCGACCGAGGAAGGGAAAGGAGTAGCCACTATCTGGCATGCCTTGATCTCCAACAATCCCCATAAAGATCCCCTTCTTGAGGGCTCGGAGTCCTTCGCGCACGGCGTTGCGCGGAGCGATGATGGTCCCACCGTGTTTTTCCCGAATGGATACGATCCACTGGTAGAGTCTCTTATTTTTAACTGGCTTGCCGATCGCAATTCCTTTCATTCGCGTGGTTCCGTCGAGGAAGAGGACTTCCCAGTTGGCTTGGTGGCCGCAGAAAAAAATAATACCGTGCCCTTTGGCGTATAATTCATTGGCTGTTTCGGGGTTCTCGCATTGGATGACATCGGGGATATTTTTTTCGTGCGCGAGCTTCGGGTATTCGAGACAGGTGATGGCGAGGTTTTGGAATGATTTTTTCGCAGTCTTTAGGATTTCTTTTTTGCTGAAAGCGAGCGAGCTGGCCAAAGCGACATTGCTTAGAGATCGTTTTCTATAATCGCGCATAAAATAAAAACAGGCGAGTCCTAAAAATCGAGCAATGGTTCGGATCCACGGATAGGGCATCCATTGGAAAGGAAAAATGGTTATTCGGATGAGGGAATAGACAAAAATTTCCTTATTCACAGCAAGCCTCGATGAGAGCCTTCATCTGATGAGAAAAGTCTAGTCGCTCGACGAGAAAGCGTCTCATAATTGCACTTCTGATGGTTTTCGGGTGGCGGATCGCCTCCTGGAGAGCAGATGCAACGGAGTCAGGGGATTGGAGCTCATTGATAACAATGCCGCTTTGCGAGGTCAGAATTTCCGAACCGCCATTGAATTGGGAAGAAATCACGAAAAGTCCCATAGCGAGAGCTTCCACAGTGACATTGGCGAACGGATCATAAAACGAGGGGATTGCCAGTGCGTCCGCGTATTGATAAAAGGGACGAATATCTCCCCGAGGCCCGAAAAAATGGACTCTCTTGATCAAGCCTAGCTTATGGGCAGCGGTTTGGTAGACATCGAGATGGGTTTCTTTGCCGATGACGGAGAGATGAACATCCAGATTGTCTAGGCGAGCAATGCCTTCAAGGAGCTGCAAAAGGCCTTTCCGCAAATACCCATTTCCAATGAAGAGAAGGTGAAATTTATCGGGAGGGAGAAAAAAATCTCGGATCCATTGGCTTTTTCTCTCCGGCCAAGCGTTAAAATCTGCTTCCATTTCGTGCCACTCGACCCCGTTGTGTATGACCTGGATTTTCGCTGGATCCGTGGAAAATCTATCCAGAATTTGCCGTTTGACCATATCCGAATTCGTGAAAAGCTTTTTTAAAGAGGGGTTTTCAAACGCGCTTTTCTCAATGTCGAGGATTTTTCGGTGCATGGGATTCAAAAGGCAGGAGTAATACTTCCATTTGCCTTGGGTCAAAATGCGGCTTTTCAAATACGCGTCATGAACGCCATTGCCGGCGCGGAAGTGGGTTTGAAAGCGGTTCCGGTCCATGCCGAAGACGAGATCGGCTGGGTTTTTTTGCAGCCAAGTCTTGGCGAATCGGTCGAACTGCTCCATTCGGAGAAAAGAAGGCCAGATCGCTGTTTTAGTGGCGTGGACTGAAATGCCATTTTCTTCGAGCGCACTCTTTGGTCCCGTAGTGAGAACACTGACTCGGGCTCCTCGGTCCACAAAGGCTTTCGCAATACGGGAAGCTGATTTTTCCAACCCTCCTTTGCTTCTTACCTGCGATTTAAGGAGGACGACGTGCTGAGGAATCATGGGGTCGATTTGACCATTTCTTCAGATAGATTCACAGGCGAAACAGAAATCGCATTCGCTTGGAGTTCAATCTTTAAAGAGAGTTTTTTGCCGTTGGCAGTATAAAGGCGGAACCGATTCTTGTAACTGCGGAATCGGTTGCGAAGATAATCCTCTCTGAGGTTGGGCTGGACCTCGCCTATTTCATCACTCGATTCGGATAGAACTTTAGCCACGTATAGGTCTTCTAATTCATGGCGATCCATGAATTGAGTGCTCCACACAAGCGTTTCCCGTTCCGATTTGGGAGCGGCAACGATGACGATTTGAATCATGTCTTTCACGATTTCCAGAAATAAGCGACTCACCCCATGAGCATAGAGTGGGGTGGAAATCATTTTGATCCCATTTTTCTTAATGATGAAATCATTTGTCGCGAGAGAATAGGTTTCGGGATTCAAAGTATTGCTATATTTCGGCGGAAAAAAAACAATTACCGGTACGGGAGTCCCGACAGGGATCGTATCCTGTCGGGAAAAATCGAGACGGAGCAGTTTTGCTTGAGGGTCATCGATTTCGATTGGCGTATCGGAGAGTTGCTGAAGGAGGATTTTTTTCCAGGAGCTCGGCACAAAAAAGCTCACTTCATCGGTCATCCCAGATTTTTTCATAATAGGACTAAGCGCATCGAGTTCTGCGCGAGAGATGTCGTTGAGATTAAAGGTTAGTTTAAGTCCTCTCGCTTTTATTCGTTTGACCGATTCCTCGGGACCATTTACAGTGAGCGTTAAGTGGTATGGCCATACGTCTAAAAATTGGTATCCCTTGGGAGCTTCGCCGATCGGTTGAGTGATGAGAACGGGAATTTTTTCCGTTACCAGTTTACTTTGCCGGACGATCATTTCGAAAGAGGAGACTTTCGAAATTGCCTTCGCAAGATCTAAATCTGGATTTAAACTGACGATATTTTTCTTATCGATTACTGCGATCCATTCGTCGGTTTTCGAGGAGGCGTCGATCACAACTTCGATGTCTTTTGCCGACAAATCGTCGAGCGCTGATTTGTTTCCGGTAAACGTTAGGGTAATCCTCTTGTTCAGAATCCCATTGACCTGCATCCCCTCGATTGTTTTGTGAGGAGACAAATTGATCACTCTAACCGGAATATTTTGAACTGTTTTAGTCACGGTCATCGAATGGTTCACCACGAACCAGACAATAATGGCCAAAACAAGCGCTACGAGCTTGCGTTGCCAGTTTTCAATAAAGAGGCGGGTGAGCAGGGTTCTCATATTCTGAGTCGATTGTAGCATCTATCGAAAAGCTTGACAATAGGTGTGTAAGATGAATACTAGTTATAGAATTTTTTTTTAGGGAGGATACGAGATGATGTTATTGGGGATTCTTTATTTTGTCGTATTTTCTGCCGGCAATCAACCGATGCTGTCGGATGTAAATTCTTTCGAACTTGCGAAACGGACGGAAAACGAGTGGATATGCCCCCGCTGTCGAAAGCCGGCAGAAGGTCACTATTGCGCCCGTTGCGGTCAACCTTATGAACGGCCTAAAGAATCGTAAATTGCTTCTATTAAACACGATGAATTTTTGTCTGAGCAGAAATACTACAGATGTAATATCTTTGTCGCTTGCTATTTTTTTTAAGCTGTTCTTTGATCTTCTTCTTCATCAAATTGAAGATCTTCCAGTTTTTTCGATCGACTCAAAAGCGAAGTAATTAGGTTCTAAGCCACTCGATGAAGCTAAACTTGCCGGGTGTTTTTGCGCGGCTAGGCGGGTTGAAGATGCTACGGATGATCCCTTTAAAGCGGTCCATCTTTACGCCGCGAGTCATGATCCCTTCCCGAGCGATCGAGACCTTGCCGGTTTCTTCGGAGACGACGATGACAAGAGCGTCAGTCATGTGGCTTAATCCTAAACCGGCGCGGTGTCGGGTGCCCATTGATTTTGCAAGCTGTGCAGGATCTTCTGCTAAAGGAAGGATGACGGCGGCAGCTAGTATAGTTTTGTCGCGAAGGATAACAGCGCCGTCGTGAAGGGGAGTGCTCGTAGAAAAAATTGTCTCGAGTAGTTCTGCGGAAAATTCCCCGTTTACAAGTACCGCTTTTTGCGCGTATTCATCGAGAGAATCTTCATTTTCTAAAGCGACGAGTGCGCCAATCCGTTTTTCTGACATTCGGTAAATAGAGTTGGCGAGTTGGTCGAGCAGTTTATCGAATTCAGTGACTTCTCGATAACGCCGGCTCTTGAGGCTTAGCTTCGAAAGCGCCATCCTCAGTTCGGGTTGGAAGATCACAATGACGGCGATCGCTGCGACATTTCCGATGAGGACGAGAATTTTATGGAGCACAGGGAGATTGAGCCAGCTTGAGATCGCTAAAATGAGTAGAAAGGCAAAAAAACCGAGGACGAGATCCATCGATTTCGTATTCCAAAAGAATGAAAGAAGGTAGTTGATCATGATCGCAAGCGCCATGATTTCTACAAAAGGAATGACTGTATGAAAAAAACTCATCATAAGCCGCAATATATCATTCCGGCGCGGATCGAGGCAAAAGGTTTTCTCGTGACTCCTACGAATCTATTTACCCACCTAAGAGACTGTTAACGAATTCAGTTTCAGTCGATTTTGGGGTTCTTTTGAGCCAATTTTCGAGTCAAAAAAAATGGGGGCTATATACTTTTGTCGATATTGCCCCCATTTTTTCGATCGAAAAGTGGCCAAAATAATCCCCAAAAGCGACGAAAACCTGAATCCGTTAACAGTCTCTAATTCCATTGACTTTAAACTTCAAATATTCAAAAAAAGATTCAGTGAATATTTTAGGTTTATACAATGGACGTCGTCACTCTTTCTCGAATTCAGTTTTCGATCAATAGTTGTTTTCACTACATTTATCCGCCGATCAGCATCGGCCTTGGCCTAATGCTTGTGATCATGGAAGGGATGTATTTGAAAACGAAGAATATCAAGTACAAGGAAATGACTCTCTTCTGGATCAAGATATTCGCTTTGACATTCGCATTGGGCGTCGCGACAGGTCTCGTGCAATCGTTCGCGTTCGGCACCAATTGGGCGGCCTATTCGCGGTTTGTCGGCGATGTTTTTGGAAGCGCGCTTGCGGCAGAAGGGATCTTCGCCTTTTTCTTGGAGTCCGGTTTTTTGGGGATCGTCCTCTTTGGTTGGGAGCGGGTGGGACCTAAATTTCATTATTTTTCAGTCATCATGATGACGCTTGGGGCCCATTTTAGCGCAGTATGGATCATCGTGGCCAATTCATGGATGCAGACGCCGGCGGGCTCGGCGATCGAAATTTCTCCGACGGGACCTCGCGCTGTCGTCACCGATTTTTGGGCGATGGTCTTCAATCCATCTTCTATGGATCGACTAGGGCATACTTTAGTTGGTTGCTGGCTTACGGGAGCTTTTTTCATCATCAGCGTCGCTGCGTATTATTTGCTCAAGCAAAAGCATCAAGAGATCGCCCGTTCTATGATGAAAATCGGCCTTCTCACTGCACTGATCGCCTGTCTTCTACAGCTTGTTTCTGGAGATTCCAGTGCTAAACTCATCGCAAAGTACCAGCCGGCGAAATTGGCTGCATTCGAAGGGACGTATACCACCCAAGAATATTCTCCCATTTCCATCGTGGGTTGGGTCGATGCCAAAGAAGAGAAAGTGCATTCGATCAGCATTCCAGGGGGACTTAGCTTTATTACTTACCTCAATCCTAAAACTCCGGTTCCTGGACTCGATCAGATCCCGCGCGATGAATGGCCGAATGTACCGTTTGTTTTCCAAACGTACCATTTGATGGTTTTGACGTGGCTATTGATGTTTCTGATTTCCGTTTTTGGGGTTTACTATTGGAAAAAAAGGACGCTGGACCAAAAACGATGCTTCCTTCGCGTAATGGTTTTTTCGGTTCTACTTCCTCATATTGGTCAGCAAGCTGGATGGATCTCCGCAGAGGCTGGACGCCAACCTTGGCTTGTCTGGAAGATTTTGCGCACTGCAGATGGGGTCTCTACTTCGATTAGCGCTGGTCAAGTGGCGGGCTCGATTACGATGTTTCTGATCATTTATGCTCTTCTTTTTGCTCTTTTCCTCTTCCTCCTTGACCGGAAAATCAAACACGGGCCTGAAGCGACCGTTTCAGATGATCTTCTCTATCGAAACCCCTTACAGACGAGATAACCATGGATTTAGAAACGATTTGGTACCTCATCATCGCAGTTGCTCTTCTGATGTATGTGATCTTGGATGGCTTCGATCTCGGCGTGGGAGCATTTCATCTCCTCGCAAGAACAGATGAGCAGCGGAGGATGATGCTCAATTCCATCGGCCCTGTTTGGGATGGCAACGAAGTGTGGATCGTCATCGTAGTCGGAGGGCTGTTCGCCGGCTTTCCTGCTGTTTATGCGACTGTCTTTTCAGGATTTTATACGGTAATGATGCTTTTGCTCTTGGGACTAATCTTCCGGGCGGTAGCCATTGAATTTCGCAGCAAACAGGAATCGAAAGCGTGGCGCTCTCTCTGGGATTGCGTCTTCTCTTTTTCATCAATCCTCGTCGGATTTCTCTTCGGGCTCCTTTTGGGCAATCTCATCGAAGGGATACCGCTCGACGCCAGCCAAAACTTCGTCGGCACCTTTACAGACTTTTTCAGACCCTACTCGATGTTAGTCGGTCTCACGGCTGTGTCGTTGTTTGCGATGCATGGAACGATTTATCTCGCCATGAAAACAGAAGGAGAAGCTCATGAAATCATCCGAAAATGGATTTTGCCGGCCATCAGCGTCTTTATTTTCTTTTATCTCGTTACTACTGTAGCCACTTTGAACACCAAACCGGATATGATTGCTTTTTTGAAACGAGACCCGCTTCTCGGCCTATTTCCGGTCTTCGCATTTATAGCGATCTTCAACGTCCCTTATCAGGTGAAAAAGGGACGCGATGGGTGGGCGTTTGTCTCCTCGTGTATCAGTATTGCTTTTCTGATTTCGCTCTATGCGCTCGGAACTTTTCCAGTCATTGTCACTTCGACGATTGATCCAGAGCGCAATAACCTGACGATCTACAACACGGCCTCTACTCACAACACGCTGATCAATCTGTTGATCATCGTCGCGATCGGACTACCCCTCGTATTCGCCTACGGCTATTGGGCCTACCGGACCTTCCGGGGCAAAGTCCGCCTGGATAAGCATAGCTATTAACTAGTACATCGTCTCAAAAATTATTTTAAAACTTTTGAGACAATGTACTAGGAAATCCAACGATCTCTTTGTAGCAAAGGAGCAGATGGGAGACACCGTTCATGGCACGGTGAGGGGTGGCTTCGATGGGCAACTTATAGTGGGTCGCGATCAGATCCTTCGAAACTCCCGTTTCCCAGGGAGGGGGGGCTTCATTTCTCTTGGTCTGCTCGAGCGCTAGGGCCCAAAACATCGAGGCCAAATCGAGCCAGTGGTAAGGCCATCTCAAAAGCTCTTGGGTATCGGGGTCGATAATTTGCGAGAAAAAAACTCGATCAAAGGAGGGGTTTTGGCAAATAAATATCGCTTTTTTTCGGAGAACGCCCCACTTTGTGAACGAGTCGATGATATGCTCGGCGACGTTGCGGCAATCTCGCCCTTTTGAAATTTCCTCCCAGGTAAATCCGTTCACGCGAAGGCTGTTCGGGTCGCTCTTTTCCCATGCTTCGATCGGCTGGAGAACAACTGCCTGATATTTCTCTTTCACATCGCCCGTTGATAGATCGATGATTTTATAGGCGATTTCGAGGATTTTATGGATTTGGAAATTGAGGCCATTGGTCTCAGTATCTAAAAAAACTCCGAGCACGATCCTCCCTGAAGAATGGTCCAACATATCAATTATTATTTCATTTTGCAAGTCGCGAGTGTCTCTTATTGCTGGGAAGGGGCTATTCTGCTATGCTAGCGAGCATTCAATAAGGACCTTAAAGTCATGGCGCTGCCCCCGCAGAAGTTTCGCGAGATTGTTTTTCAACTTCTTTATAGCCAGGACTTTACTCCGATCGATCCCGCGGAGTCGATCCCGTTCATGATGCATGAGCTGAAAGTAACAAAGCGCTCGATGCTCGATGCGCATGACAGGATCAATAAAATTCTTGAGAAATATCCGGAAATCGATAGGAACATCGAAGCCTCTAGCATCTCTTATTCGTTCGATCGGATCTCGAGGGTTGAGAAGACGATTTTGCGCATTGGGGTTTTTGAGCTCTTATTCGATGATGCCATCCCGGGGAAAGTAGCGATCGCCGAAGCGATCCGCCTTAGCCGAAAATTTGGGACGCCGGAAAGTGCCCATTTCGTGAACGCAATCCTCGACGATATCTATAAGAAGAAAGACTTGAACCTAACCTCACTAATAAGCTTCAGTCCATTTTAGGGTTCTTCAGTGCTGAATATTCAAACGAATCGATTTCTGTCTGAGGTTTCTACCTTTGGCATTGGAGGTCCCTCTCGTTTTTTTGCAGAAATAGCTAGGCCTGAAGAGGCTGAAGAGGCCTATGCTTGGGCCCGCTCAGAAAAACTTCCTGTTTTGATTGTAGGCAAAGGTTCTAATTGCTTATTCCGCGATGAGCCGTTTGAAGGTCTTCTTCTTTTGAATAAGATCGATTTTTGCAATATGACAGAGAGAGAAGTTTTTGTCGGTTCAGGTTTTTCATTTTCCTTTCTCGGAGTCCAAACTGCGAGAAAGGGGCTTTCTGGATTGGAGTTTGCCTCCGGCATCCCAGCTACAGTGGGCGGAGCGGTATTCATGAATGCAGGGGCGAACGGGAAAGAGACATTTGAATCGCTCCGTTCGGTCTCCTATCTTTATGAAAGTGGAGAGAAACGGGAGTTTCAAAAAGAAGAGCTCTCTTACGGATATCGGACGAGCAGTTTCCAATCGATGAAAGGCTTTATTCTCTCTGTTTCTTTTCGCCTCGAACCCAAAGAGGATGCTAGAAAATCTCAATTAGACATCATTCAATACCGCATGAAAACTCAGCCTTATAAAGAAAAGAGCGCAGGATGCGTATTTAGAAATCCATCGCGTGAACTCTCTGCCGGAGCCCTCATTGACCAGTGTGGGCTGAAAGGCTTCTCGGTCGGTGGCGCCAAAGTTTCCGAGTTGCATGCGAATTTCCTGATCAACAACGGCAAGGCCACGGCAAAAGAGATGATCGAATTGATCGAGCGCGTACAAACCCAGGTCCTTAGAAAAACGGGAATTCATTTAGAACCTGAAATTAGGATTTTACCATGAGCTACTTCCGCGCAGACCTTCATTGCCATAGTTATTGCTCCGATGGATCCGATTCTCCCGAAGCTCTTTTGAGAAAAGCACAAGAAATCGGGCTCAAGGGCCTCTCGATCACCGATCATGACTCGATTGATGCCTACACGCCAGAATTGTTTGCTCTTGCCAAAGAGTTACAAATTCTTCTTCTTCCAGGCATCGAGCTCTCTTCTGAATGGGAAAAAACGACTATTCACGTTCTCGGCTACGGAATCGATATTCATTCAGAAACGTTGAAAGCGTTTTTAGCCGAGATGATTCGCCGTCGCAATACGCGCAATCAGGCGATCATCGAAAAGCTAAAGGCGCGAAAAATCCCCATCGAAATGGCGGAAGTGGAATCCTTGACCCAAGAGCTTTTTTCTCATCGGACGATCGGGCGGCCTCACATCGCAGAGGTTCTTGTGCGCAAAAAGGTCGTCGCTTCAATGCAGGAAGCATTTGATCGATATTTGCGAGAAGGGGCGAGCTGCTATGTTTCCGGCATCAAATACACGCCAGCCGATGTGATCGACGCGATCCATGATGTGAAGGGCAAGGCGGTCCTCGCGCACCCTCACTTCATCAAGAATGGATCCCACCTTCGCTATCTTTTGAGCCTACCTTTGGACGGTCTTGAATGTCACTACGGGACCTTGCACAAGGTGCAGGAGAGATGCT
>CAZFWE010000035.1:0-10616 GCA_964522685.1 uncultured bacterium
TTTCGGCTTAGATAAGCAAAACAACAGCCAAAATAAATAGTCAAAAAGATAGATAAAAATAGCTGAGTCTCTTTAACCGCAGGACGACTCAAAAACTCAAAAAGCCCATAGAGACGCATGTCTTGAGCCAATGTAGAAGCTCCCCCTAAATAGACAAAGAGAGAAGCAAATCCGCCAAAAAGAGTAGGAATCAACTGAATGAATAAACTTTTGTATCTTGATCGAATCCAAGATTTTATTCCGATGGGAAAGGTCGCTGAAAAACGGGACAATTTTTGAAAAATTTCGTCGAGTTTTTCTTTTTGTTGTTTTTCCTTTTCTTCGAATCGCGCCTTCTTGATAAGATCATCTCTTATTTTTTGAATTTCAGGAGTTAATTGTTTCAATTTATCACAATATTGCTCAATCCAATCCAAGCACGTTCTTTGTAAATAATTATTTTTCTGAATTGCTTGAATATCTGCCTCGATCTCTAAACGATTTAAGATAGAAAGCAGCTCATTTGTTTTTTCTTTCAGCTCTGCTTTCCTTTGATGAGCTACTTCCTGAAGTATCGCCACCTCAAAATGTTTCAATTTCCGTTGTTCAATGGCACGCCGAGAGGATTTCAAAGTTAATTGAGCATTTTGCCAACCGATCATCCCTCCTCCAAAAATAGCAAGAGAAAGAATGCAAAAAAATAGGTAAGGAGAATCTAAATCCAAACCTAAAAAGCCACTCAATCCTATCCAGGCGCCTAAAGTAGCAGTCATCATTGTATTTAGAACGAGGCTAATCGCACCCATTACTTCAGGAACATCAGCCGATAATTTATTATAACTTTCAGTAGGAATATTGGTTAATTTAAAAAAAATTTCTATTTCCTCTTCCGTTAATAAGATTTTTAAATGTTCTTTTCCTTGTTTTATGTGTCCTTGGAGAAATAAAAGTTCAGTTGGACTCAACGTTTGCAATTCATTTTTATTCAACATAACGACTCCATTTATTTACAAAATCTAAGTATTGATGATTTCACCTCCATTCGGATGCAACACTTGTCCTGTCATATAGGAGGAGTCTTCCGAAGCAAGAAATACATAACAAGCAGACACCTCTGCAGGCTGGCCAGCCCGTTTCATTGGAACAGTTGACCCAAATGTCTCCACTTTTTCTTTCGGAAAAGTGGAAGGTATTAACGGGGTCCATATGGGACCTGGCGCTACCCCATTCACCCGAATCCCTTGATCTACAAGGGAAAGAGCCAAAGATCTTGTGAAAGAAACGATTGCTCCCTTTGTAGAAGAATAGTCCAGTAAATGATTACTGCCCCTATACGCCGTGACAGAAGTCGTATTGATGATCACCCCTTTGTATTTGAGCAGCAGCTTCAATGCCGCCTTAACCATAAAAAACATAGAGAAGATATTTGTCCGGAAAGTCCGCTCTAACTGAGCTTCAGAGATTTTCTCTATAGAATCTTGAGGATGTTGCTCTGCCGCATTATTTACTAAGATATCGAATCGACCAAAGTAACTAGCTGTGGTTTTAATCGCAGATTGGCAAAATTTTTCGCTCCCAATATCGCCTGGAAGAAGAAGACACCTACCTCCTTTTGCTTCAACCAATTTTTTGCTCTCATTAGCATCGACATGTTCTTTAAGATAAACAATCGCTACGTTTGCCCCTTCTTTTGCAAAATCAATCGCAACTGCCTGTCCAATGCCGCTATCACCGCCTGTAATTAGAGCTACCTTTCCCTTTAATTTGCCCGATCCTTTAGATCTATTGTCTACTTTCGGCAAGGGACTCATTTTCTTCTGCTCTCCGGGAGGAGATTGTTTTTGAGCGGGAAATTGTTTGGTAAGAGGTTCTTTTTTCATAAGTCCTCAAGGTTAGGTCACGTCTCTAATTGTAAAGATATTGAAAAATAAATGTAAGCTTTTCGCTTGGACAGGCTCAAGAATAGGTCTGATGCCTGCACGATTTTGAAAAGCTTAAGTATAAAATAGCGCATACGACAACACGAAATCAGAGACAACGTTGAAGATTTTCAGAATCATCCAAGAAAGCGTTATTTTTTCTCTGTGTTCTCCCCTGCTCTTGTGGTAAAAACTATTAACCATGGACACAGAGCCGCTTAGCCCCTCCCAGCGATGGATCTTGTTCGTCGCGCTTTCTCTGGCCACTTTTATGATGGTGCTCGATTACTCGATCGCCAATGTCTCGATTCCCTATATCGCGGGAGATCTCGCCGTCAGCAATGAAGAAGGACTCTACGTCATTACCACCTTCGCGGTTGGCAATGCCATCGGACTCATCATGACCGGCTGGCTCACAAAACGGTTCGGAGAGATTAGAGTGATGATGCTCTCACTTTCCCTTTTCACTTTTCTTTCGCTGTTCTGCGGCCTCTCCATCACGCTTCCTATGCTCGTTGGGAATCGCTTTCTCCAAGGCCTTGTAGCAGGGCCCATCGTCCCTCTTTCGCAAAGCCTGCTCCATAAATATGGATCGCCTGAAACACATACGAGAGACCTCTCGATCTGGGCGACGATCGTCATCACAGCGCCAGTGCTTGGGCCAGTTTTAGGGGGCTATATTTCCGACTGGTACCATTGGCCCTGGATTTTCTACATCAACATTCCCGTAGGAATTTTCTGCGTCACCGCGATTTGGACGATCATGAAAAGCCACGAGTCGAAAACGGAAAAAGTCCCTACGGATTATGCCGGGCTGATTCTTCTCTCGATCGGAGTGTCGTGTTTACAAATCCTTCTCGATAAGGGCCAGCAGTGGGATTGGCTCTGTTCTGGACGAATTTGGATCCTTCTAATCGGGACAATCCTCGGCTTTACATATCTCGTCCTTTGGGAAAAAATCGCAAAAACTCCTTTTGTTGATCTCAAGC
The DNA here is from genome assembly GCA_964522685.1 of uncultured bacterium. Lineage (GTDB taxonomy): Bacteria > Chlamydiota > Chlamydiia > Chlamydiales > SM23-39 > CAITMJ01. The sequence continues at coordinate 2,888 of CAZFWE010000035.1, forward strand.
TCCTTAAAATCCCCTCCTTTACACTCTCTCTCATCTGCCTGATTTTTTCCTATGCGATGTATTTTGGCTCCGTCGTCGTGGTTCCTCTCTGGCTGCAAGAATATATGACCTACAATGCCACATGGGCAGGGATCGCCGTCTGCTCGATCGGAGTGGCTCCGCTTCTCCTCTCTCTTACCACGCCGATCATCATGCAAAAACTCGGCTTGCTGAAAACTTTGATGCTGAGCTTTTTTTTCTTCAGCGCCGGCTGTTTTTATAGCTCGTACTTCACAGTCCAAGTGGATCTTTTTCACATCTCCCTTGCCCGGTTTATCTTCGGCTTTGGCTTCGTCTGTTATGTGACGCCGCTTTTTTCCATTAGCACGCAAGAAATCCCTCTCGAAAAACTCCCTGCCGCGACAGGCCTATTTCACTTCGTCCGCTCGATGATGGGTGGGGTCGGAACCTCAGTCTTTACTTCCCTTTGGCTCCGTCGGACCTATTTCCACCACGAGAGGATCGGAGAAACATTGACGATTTACAATCCCATCCTGCCGCCGGAAATAGGGCTAGGATCTCTTGCCCTGCTGAATAACTCTCTCGATCAACAAGCGGCCTTGCTGTCCATCAACGATCTATTTTTCCTGATGGGATGGCTCTTTTTGGCGTTGATCGCACTCCTGATCGGCTGGACTATTTATCAATGCTCGAAGAGTATTGACAAATCGGCCTCCTTCTTTTAACAAAAGAGATATGCGGTATGCTTTTCTTTTGCTTTTTCTTTCGGGTTGTATTTCCATGTCGAAAGAGGACCAGACGAAAAATCTCATTCCAATGCCGTCTGTCGAAACGACAGTGGTCAATAGTTTGGAAAAGCCTTTTTTCTCCAGCGGCCATTGGCCTGAAGAATCATGGTGGGAAGTCTTCGAAAGCAATCAGCTCAATGAGTTAATACAAACGGCTCTTATTCATAATCCATCGATCCAAAGCATTGAACAGACCATCGAACGAGCCAGAGCACGGGCGGTCATCGCCCGCTCAAATCTCTACCCGCTCATCTATTTTAATTACGACGAAAATTGGCACTATTTAAGCCAAAACGGACTTTACCGAGTTTTCAATCCCACCATCCCCTTGAATGCGAATCTCGTCGATTTGAGCCTTTCATTCACCTATGAATTTGACTTCTGGGGCAAATATCGGAATTTATTTCAAGCAGCGATCGGGATAGAGAAAGCGCAGGAAGCGGAGGCGGCCCAGGTCAAACTGATTACGACCACAGCCGTTGCACAAAGTTTTTTCGCCCTGAAAACGAATTTGATTCGACTCAACCTCTACCAGAAACTGTACAAAGTGCGCAAAAATATCTACGAATTGCAAACGCTCCTTTTGGAAAATGCCCTTTCTTCGAAGCTGCCCGTTCTTCTTTCAGAAGAGCAGCTCTATGAGTCGGCAAAATTCGTATACAGCATTGAAGAAGAAGTCGCTACAGACAAGCATTTGCTCAACATCCTGATCGGCAATGGCCCTGATAGAGAGTTAGGAATTGACGCATCGCTATCCCCTCTTCCCAAAAGCCTTGCGATCCCAAAGGATTTGTCGCTCAATCTAATCGCTAGACGTCCCGATCTGATGGCGCAAATCTGGCGCGTCGAGTCGATCGCGCATGAAGTAAGCGCTGCCAAAGCTGATTTCTTCCCAAATATCAGCCTTACCGCTTTTTTAGGCTATGAAACCGTCAATTATTCCAAGCTCTTCAATTGGTCGAGCAAAACAACCGGCATAGAACCTGCCTTACATCTTCCGGTCTATACTGCCGGCGCCATCCAGGCCGGCATCGACGCGAAACAGGCGCTCTTCGACGAAGCAGTTTTTGAATACAACCAATTAATTTTAGAAAGCACCCGAGAAGTGGCGGATATCCTCGTTTTCGCGACTTCAATCTTTGAACAGCAGGCCCAACAAGAAAAGATCGTCAAATGTTCGAAAGAGCGATACGAGTTAACCATTCTACGACAGCAAACCGGCCTCGATAACTCGTTGGAAAACTTCGCCTTCCAAGAAGCTGTCCTCCTAAAAGAACTCGATAACATCAACTTGATCTACAATGAATATGCAGCAGCAGTGAAATTGATCAAAGCTCTCGGCGGCGGTTACAACCCTAAATTCGTACCCATAAAGAAATGAGTATAACGACACTATCCACATCCAATCCGCGCAAAAAAATAGCCTTCCTTTACGGGGGGATCATCCTCGCTTTAGGGATTGGCAGTAGCATCTACTGGCTCTTGTTCTGGCAGTTCAAGGAATGGACCAATGATTGTTACGTCGAGGGAAACCAAGTCTACATCACTCCGCTGCATCATGGATTCGTGACTTCGATCCACACAGATGACACGTTTCTAGTCAGAAAAGGAGAACCCCTTGTCGAGCTCGATAAGACCGATTTTCTCATCGAGTTTGACCAAGCAAAAGAAAACCTCGCGCAAATAGTCCGCGAAGTGTGCCAAAAATTCCATCAAGTCTTCGTCTACCGTTCAGAGATCGAAGTGAAAAAAGCCGCTCTGATCCGCGATGCGCAAGATTTCGAACACCGCCTTGGCGTCCTCAAAGAGAGAGGCGTCTCGCTCGAAGATTACGAACATGCAGTCGCATCGTTACGCGCTAGCTACTTTGCACTGCAGACGACGGAGACACTCTACGAGCAAGCTCTCTCGCTCGTACAAAATACCTCAATCCTCGAGCATCCTCTCGTATCCGCAGCCGCGGACAGAATGCGCAACGCCTGGGTCAACCTCTATCGCTGCACAATCTACTCGCCCGTCGACGGCCTCGCTGCACAGCGCACCATCCAAGTAGGAATGTGGATCGCTTCCGGTACCCCCTTGATGAGCGTGATTCCTCTCGATCAAATTTGGGTGAATGCCAACTTCAAAGAGACGCAGCTCCGTCATATGCGGATCGGACAGAGAGTCAAAGTGACAGCCGATCTCTACGGCAAAGACGTCATATTTCACGGCCGTATCGTCGGTCTTCCCGGCGTCGCCGGCAATGCCGTCTCGCTTCTCCCTCCGCAAAACCTCTCTGGTAACTGGATCAAGATCGTACAGCGTCTGCCCGTGCGCGTTGCACTCGAGCCCGAAGAGCTGAAAGAGCATCCCTTGCGCATCGGCCTTTCCTGTGAAGCGACCGTGGACTTGACCGATGCTGGAGATCTCGTCCCAACCTCCACAAAGGGATCTCCGCTTTATGAAACAAACATTTTCGGAATGGAAGAAAAAGGGGACCGCCTCTTCATCGATACAGTCATCGCTATGAACGTGGATCCGAGCCTCATAAAATACAGCTCGTCTCCCATCGAGAGCATTCCTCTAGAGCAATTAGAACTCGGCTCCACAATCAAAGAAGCCCTCCTCGAAAATCGCAAATCCCCGCTTGCGCCTCCTTTGCCGCTCAATATGCGAACAAAAGAGGTCATTGCACCAGAGATCGTCCACAACCCCAGCGAAAAAATTCTAGATGGCGAAGAAGAACAGGAAATTGTCGAGAGAGTCTCTCGGATGGTCCAAGAGATCCTAAAAGAAGAGTCGACAATGAATATTCAGTTAATATTGCCAGAATAGATGGAACGCACAGTTTCAAAAAAACTTGACCTTCCCCTCCTCTTCGGAATCTTCTCAGCGCTTTTCGTCATTGCATTCAGTTTTACTATGACGAGTATGGCCGCGCCTTACATCGCGTACGATTTGGGAGGGTCAGGGGAGATCTCGATCTACACCGTCGTATTTTACGGGATCGGAAGCGTGATTTCCATTCCTCTTGGAAAACCACTGGCAGCAAGGCTAAAAACCGGAAAGGCATTGATTGTCTGCCTACTGCTCGAAGCTCTGTTTACCTGGGGCGCAGCAGTTTCCTCGACATATACACTCTTCATTCTTTTTCGATTTTTTCAGGGGATTGCAGGAGGGCCCTTCTACCCACTCTTGAGCCATTTGCTCGCATCGATTGTGCCAAAAGAGAAACGGTTAAGCACTACTTCAATTTTTGTGACAATTTTAGTGATCGTTCCGGCGATAGCCGCTTGCTGGGGCGGATTCATCGCCTGTGAATACGAATGGCGTTGGATTTTCACATTCAATATCCCTTGGCTTTTACTTTTGGCTGGACTTTTGTGGCTAAAACTTAAGAATTTTTCTGCAGCTCCTGCAAAGACACCGTTCGATGGCATCGGTTACTTCTTTTACGCAGTTGGAACCTTCTGCTTGACCGTTGCTGCAACGCTAGCCCAGCAGTTAGATTGGTATCGATCTCCCCTTCTTGTGACTCTCACGCTCATCGGCGTTCCCTGTTTTCTTTTTTTTATCCTCTGGACGCGTCTCTCTCCGAATCCATTATTGGATTTCAACATTCTGAAAAAGCCTGTTTTTTGCTTTTCCCTTTTTTATTTGGCACTTATCTTTTCGGTTTATTTCGGAATGATTACGCTGATTCCTGTATGGCTAAAACTCTACGCGAGCTATACGCCGAATTGGATCGCCGCCATCCTCGGAGGGATGGTCCTCGGCGGCTTGCTCCCGAGATATTTGATCCAACAGAAAATCGGAAAGCTCGATTGCCGCATTCCGCTCGCAATTTCCCTTATTTTTTTGATAATCTCCACCTTTTACACAACGATTTTCGACGTGGAGATCGACTTTAGTCGCATTGCATTTTCGAGAATTATCGGCGGTTTTGGGCTCGCTTTCTTTTTGCCGCCTCTTTTCCAACTCGCCTTCAAAAAGGTTCCTGACGAAGAAACGATCGATCACATCGCAATCTTCCAGATCGTGCGAAACCTTGCTGCGGGGCTTGGCGCTGCCTCGTATGATATCTGCTGGCAGCGGAGGCAGGCCTTTTTCCATGAACGGCTTGGAGAAAAAATCAATCCCTTTTCTCAATTGACGAAAAACTTTTTGGCCAAGGCAAAAGAATATTGGATTCCTGGCGATCCGAATGCACTGCTTGGAGAAGCTCTTCAACGGCGTGCGACATCCCTTGCTTTGGACGATGTTTTTTGGCTCATGGCTTGGATTCTAGTGGCCCTTCTGATAATCTTGGCATTGACTCTATTTTGTAAAAAGGAGACTTTTCATCCATGAACAAGAAAGAGATCGCTCAAATCCTTGAAGAAATCGCTTTTCTCCTCGAAATTCAGGGAGAAAATCCCTTTAAAATAAGAGCCTACCGGAATGGGGCTCGCGCGCTTCTGAACCTCGATGAAGACTTGGACAAAATCATCAAAGAGGGAAGATTGACTGAAATCGAAGGAATCGGCGAGCATTTAGCCGAAAAAATTGCGCAACTTGCCACCAAAGGACGTCTTCCTTACTACGAAACTTTGCGCAAATCGATGCCGAAAGGACTCCTCGAGTTGATCCAAGTCCAAGGCCTCGGCCCAAAGAAGGTAACGACGCTCTATAAAAAACTTAAAATAAAGTCGCTCGTAGAACTGAAGAAAGCGGCCGGCAATGGCAAAATCGCCAAGCTCAAAGGGTTCGGAGCCAAGAGCGAAAAGAACATTCTCGAAGCGATCGAGTACAAGGAAAAATATGCCAAGCGCCACTTGTGGTGGAATGCGATGGAAAAGGCCGCTCCTATTCTAGAAGGATTGAAAAAAGTCAAAGGAGTCAAGAAAGCAGAAATCGCGGGAAGCTTGCGAAGAAAACTAGAAACGATTGGAGATTTGGATTTTTTGGCTGCGGCGATGGATCCCAAGCCAGCCATGCATTGGTTTACCACGCAACCCGCGGCAAAAAAAATCCTCTCGCAAGGAGAGACTAAATCAAGCGTTAAGCTCGAGAGCGGCGTCCAAGCGGATATCCGCATCGTGAAGCCGGAGGAATTTCCTTTCGCGCTCGCTTATCTCACCGGATCGAAAGAACACAACATCAAACTGCGCGAGCGGGCTTTGAAAAAAAAGCTCTCTCTTTCCGAATACGGGTTCGATCCTCCTAAAAAAGCGGCGAATGAAGAAGAGATCTACAAAATCTTAGGTTTTTCCTACATCCCTCCCGAACTGAGGGAAAATCAGGGAGAATTCGAAGCTGCAGAAAAAAACAAGATTCCTACACTCATCGAAGTGAAAGACATTCGAGGAACGTTTCACAACCACACGACCGCTTCCGATGGAAAAAGCTCTCTTAAAGAGATGATTGCCTACGCAGATAAACTCGGCTGGGAATACATCGGCATCTCGGACCATTCGAAATCGAGTGTCCAGGCAAATGGCCAAAGCGAAGAGCAACTGTTAAAACAGATCGAAGAGATCGAGAAAATCAATGCCTCCAAGGAATTCAAATCCTTTGTTTTTGCTGGTATCGAATGCGATATCCTCAGCGACGGATCGCTCGATTTTTCCGAAAAGATCCTGAAAAAGCTTGGATTTGTCATCGCTTCAGTTCACTCCTCATTGACCCAAGATGAAAAAACGATGACAAAGCGGATCATCAAGGCAATCGAGCATCCTTGCACGACAATGCTCGGCCATCCCACCGGACGGCTTTTGCTGCGCCGTGAGCCTTTTGCAATCAACATTCACAAAGTGATCGATGCTTGCATTGCCAATCAAACGATCATCGAACTCAACGGCAATCCTGAACGGCTGGATATGGATTGGCGTCTTTGGCATGCCGCCTCTGAAAAGGGACTACTTTGTTGCATTAATACCGATGCACACGCTGCTGAACATCTAGAATACACCCTCGCCGGGGTCAATATCGCACGGAAAGGGTGGCTCGAGAAAAAACACGTCATCAACACCCGTAGCCTCAAAGAGATCAAACAGCTATTCAAGGTTTAAGGCTGTCCGGATCCTTTGGAACTATTTTCACAAACGTAGAATGCGTATGTTGGAGATAGTGTTGGTCTGGGGGCAGCGTGGGATAAATAGGACGGCGTGGCTCTCGAGGAGGGGCAGCTAGATTGGTTGTAGCACTGCAAGATCTGCGTCTACTGGAGCGCACGAAATGCTTATCATCTATTTTTGATTTTTGGCTTTGTATCTGGTGGCTGTCTTTAAGGGACTGGTCAAGAGTAAAAGATACGCTCTTCTCACTAACTGATTCTATTCCTGTCCCTTCATTCATCGACGTTGTAAAAGCTTCTGCATCCTCCGAAAAAGCGCCTGGCTCGACGAAAGATTCGTCTTTCTCAATAACTTGTCCTACTTCTGTTTCTTCATCTGGTGCTGAAGTAGGATCTTCTGCTACTCCCGAAAAAGTGTCTGGCTCGACGAAAAATTCGTCTTTCTCAACAACTTGTCCTACTTCTGTTTCTTCATCTGGTGCTGAAGCAGGATCTTCTGCTACTCCCGAAAAAGTGTCTGGCTCGACGAAAAATTCGTCTTTCTCAACAACTTGTCCTACTTCTGTTTCTTCATCTGGTGCTGAAGCAGGATCTTCTGCTACTCCCGAAAAAGTGTCTGGCTCGGTGGGGTCTATTTTCATCTCTTCACCCATCACCATGAGCTCAACTTTCTTTTCTACAGCCATTGCCGATAGCCCCTGCACGGGATCGGGAAGTCCTGTTTCCTTGGCCGTCATTCGGTTCAGATCGACAATTTGTTTGTCTTTCAGAAGGCTTGGGATGGCTTGCTCTTTGCCGCCTCGGCAGCAATTGAGAATCATAATAAACGGAATCAGCAGAATATTAAGTGGCACAATGATCACAAATGCGAGATTCAAAATTTTTTTCGCAATCAACAAAAAAC
>CAZFWE010000036.1:0-10569 GCA_964522685.1 uncultured bacterium
CGCCTGAGATCGGCAATCTCCACTCTCTTAAGCACCTTACCCTCTCTGACAATAATCTTGAATCCCTGCCATCAGAGATCGGCAAGCTTGCCTCTCTGGAGGTACTGAACGTCTCTAGCAACATGATTGAAGGGCTCCCGGCAGAGATTGAGAATCTTCGCTCTCTTGAGCGCCTTGACCTCTCTATCAACTTCATAAATGATCTCCCGTCAAACATCGGTAATCTTCCTTCTCTTCAAAAGATTAGCCTCTCTTCCAACCCAATCCGAGACTTTCCACCCAAAATTAACAATTTGGAGTACAGGGGCAATGGAGTCTATGAGCTGCCCGCTACAGTTAAGTGAAAAATTTTCTGTAAGTTTAGCGAAGTAAAATTTCATTTCCTAAGGAATAAGCAGAGGAGATCTATCTTCTCTGCTTTCAGATCTTGAATTCTTGATTTATATTCCCTAATAAACCAAAATTTCTTGCGAAAAAAATAGAGGAGTTCTCATGGGACAAGTTCAACGAATTTCTGGACTTCAAAACAAGACTGTAGAGTTTCAGGAGAACCCGATTCCCTCTTCAAGGAAAATCCAGAGGCTCTTAATCTAGAGTCTCTCGATCTATCGAATTCAGAACTTGCGAAATTGCCAAACGAAATTGGCTTATTTCTTCATTTAAAAGAGCTGAACCTAAAAGGCAACCAGCTCAAAGAGCTCCCAGCTGAGATCGGTAAGCTCCGCTCTCTTACGTACCTTGACCTCTCGTGGAATAAGCTCGAAGCTCTCCCTGCTGCAATCGGCAATCTCCACTCTCTTACACACCTTATCCTCTCTAAAAACAAGTTCAAAGTAGTCCCGCTAGTAATCGGCAATCTACCTTCTCTTACGTACCTCACTCTCGGCGACAACTGGCGCATACTTCTTCCACAAAAGATCGGCAATCTTACGCACCTGATGAGAGGGCTCTATCGATCTTCTTATTCTAGATAAGGAGAAATAACCATCTTCTTCCAGATCTTGAGTCCTTGATTTAATCACATTTAGTGTGCGATCAAAGGAAAATGATGAGGGTTTTTTAAGATAGCAATGCTGAGATCGACATCAAGAGTTGGCCAATACAAATGAGTGTCATGATGAAGTTCAACGTCATAGATATCAGGAATCGTAGCACTCTTGAAGAATGGATATTCTTCATAGGTTAGGAAGAATTCTTCGTCATGAAGACACAACCACAACCCAAAGCGAGTAATGTTGATTTCAACTGGAGAAATGTTTTTTCCAAGCGCTAAGGATTTCATCAATATGTTTCTCCACTAATAATTGCATTTGATTCAATTGTTTCTTGTTTAGGTCGCGATAGGTGGCTAAAGAAATAATAGGCTCTATCCAAAATTTGGCTTCTCCATCAGGACAAGAAATATGTACATGGATTCGAGGCTCCTCTCTTTCGCACCTCAACCTCTCTGACAATCTGCTCGAAGAAATCCCCGCTGAGCTCGCCACCCTCTCCTCTCTTGAAGAGTTCAAATTCCTAGATAACGCGCTCGAAAATTATCCACAGGAATTCGCCAATTTTAGGTACCAGGGCGACGGAATCTACAAAAAGAAGCTCCTTTTTGAGGTTTGAGAATAGGAGCAGCAGAATGCGCTGAGGTATAAAAAAAGCCCCTCGCGAAGAGAGGGGCTTATCGAGAGAATTTACGCGTTGATTTTGCGCTTTTCGATGTAGTCGACGACATCGCCTACAGTCTTGAGCTTCTCTGCATCTTCTTCAGAGATCTCAAAGCCAAAGCGCTCTTCAAATGTCATGATTAACTCAGTGAGATCGAGAGAGTCCGCATTCAAATCTTCTACGAAAGACTTGTTGAGTGCTACATCCGCAGCATCGACTCCGAGCTGCTCAATGATGATATCGATAACTTCTTTTTGTATAGACATAAGTTCCTTTCTGTTTTTCAAAAAATCTACATGACCATCCCGCCGTCGACTGTCAGCACTTGTCCAGTGATGTAGCTCGACAGATCGCAGCCAAGAAACAAAACCGCATAGGCGATATCGTTCGGCTGACCGATACGGCTTAATGGGATTTTTGCGAGGACCGCTTCCTTTACTGCAGGAGGGAGTACCTCGGTCATTTGTGTTTCAATATACCCGGGCGCTACGCAGTTTGCACGCACATTGCGGCTGGCCAATTCTTTGGCCAACGACTTCGTAAAACCAATCATACCCGATTTAGATGCAGCATAATTCACCTGCCCTGCATTTCCTGTCAACCCAATCACAGACGATATATTGATGATCGCTCCGGATCTGGCCTTCATCATCGGGCGCGACAAAGCGCGGCAAGTATTATAAATCGACTTTAAATTCACGTCGAGTACAAGGTCCCAGTCCTCTTCGCTCATCTTCATAAGTAAGTTGTCTCTGGTGATCCCCGCATTATTGACCAAAACATCGATCTTGCCCCAAGAAGTTAATAGCGTTTGGACTATTTGATCAACTTCATTTGTCTTCGAGACATCGACCAGAAAATAGAGAACTTTTTGTGAAGGGTCAGCTCTTGCCGCTTCGATTTCTTTGGCAGCTTCTTCAGCACGGGATTGATTCGTACCGAGGATCGCTACGTCTGCCCCGTGTTGCGCATACATACAAGCGATCGCTTTACCAATCCCTGCAGTTCCACCGGTGATTAGAGCCGTTTTTCCTTTCAACAATGCTTGCATGAAAAATGTTCTTCTAGTTGTAGGAGGGCCGCTTCCAAATCTGCGAGTTTGTCGACAGAAAGAGTTGGCGCGGCAACGCCGATTTTTTTATTGAGGCCAGAAAGAGTCTTTCCACAGCCGATTTCAAGATAAAGATCAACTTTGTGCTTCTCGATCGCCGCAACCCCCTGCTCCCAACGAACCGAATGGGTCACTTGAGAAATCAGTTGCCGGCGGATCTCTTCGAGAGAAGAGACGAAATCGCCCGATGCGTTCATGACAAATCCCACATTCGTATCGATCAAAGGGGCCTTTTCGACAAACGGAGCAAGACCTGTTTCTGCTGACTGCATGAGTCCGCTGTGAAAGGCTCCATGTACTTGAAGAGGGATCAGTCGTTTCGCCCCTGCGGCTTTTAAAAGTTGGCATCCGTTTTCAACGCCCGCTTTTGTTCCTGAAATGACGGTCTGGCCAGGACAATTGTAATTAGCGACCCACACTTCAGGAGCGTCTCGAAGAGCTGCATCGATGTCGGCGGCGTTCATGCCAAGGACAGCGGCCATTATTCCTGTCGTCTGCTCACACGCTTCGTTCATAAGGCGAGCTCTCTCGCGGACGAGGAGCAGCGTATCTTTAAAGGAGAGGCGGCCCGAGGCCCAAAGCGCCGAATATTCGCCCAAGCTTAAACCCGCAGCGATTGTAGGAACTAAAGATGGCACTTGTTGCTGCAAAACTCTCGTAATTGCAACACTCATGACAAAGATGCCCATCTGGCTATTTTTCGTCTTGGTCAGTTCCGCTTCGGAGCCTTCAAAAATCACTTTTGAAAGCGATTCTTTGAGAAGATCGTCCGCTTCTTGGAAGGTCTCTTTTGCAATCGCGAAATTCGCCCAAAAATCTTTTCCCATGCCGGGATATTGGGCGCCCTGCCCAGGAAATAAAAACGCAAACTTTTTCATTCTTCCGCCTTTAATAAAGCGGCACCCCAGGTGAGCCCTCCGCCAAAGCCAGTCAATAAGATCCTCTCGCCGGTACCCACGACTCCAGATTTCAGCAGCTCGTCAAGTGCAATTCCGACGGAAGATGCCGATGTATTTCCATACTTATGAAGCGTTTTATAGATGCGGTCTGCAGGCAAGTGCTCAAAGCGCTTGCCCATCGCGTCGATGATGCGAACGTTGGCTTGGTGAGGAACTAGCCAGCTGATCTCATTTTCGGAAAGGCCAGCCGCCTCAAGGCACTCTTTGCATGCAGATTCCATTCTCCGGACAGCGTGTTTGAATAGCTCGTTTCCAGACATTTTGATAAAGTGCTGCTTCTCTTCTACCGAGCAAAGAGTCGCAGGACATCGGCTTCCGCCTCCAGGCTGGATGACTAAATCGGAATACTGCCCATCCGCTCCGAGGCGGATGCTTTCGATCGCCAATCCCGGTTTTTCTTCTGAAGAGGAAACAATGCAAGCGGCGGAGCCATCGCCGAAAAGAATGCAAGTCGAACGATCCGTGTAATCGGTCACCGAAGAAAGCTTCTCAGCCGCAACCACAAGGACGTTTTTATAAGCCCCAGCTTCGACAAAGGCCTTGGCCATCGAAAGAGCATAAAGATAGCCGGTGCAAGCCGCCTGTATGTCGGCTCCGACTGCATTCTTCGCGCCGATCGCATGCTGGATGAGACAAGCTGTGCTTGGAAATATGTAGTCAGGCGTGCAAGTGGCAACCAATATATAATCGATCTCTTCCGGAGAAATCCCGGCCGCTTCAATCGCTCGCTTGGAGGCTTCCGCTCCCATCGTCGAAGAAAATTCGTCCGCGCGCGCAATGCGGCGCTCTTTCATGCCTGTTCGCGAGACAATCCAGTCGTCGCTCGTCTCGACCATCTTCTCTAAGTCGGAATTGGACAAAACACGCTCCGGTAAATACGACCCCGTGCTAATGAGCCTCGCTTTATAGTTCATTTTTTAATTTCTCGCTTTGTTGGGAGCAATTTTACCCGATTTACCTTTTTAAGAGAAGGCTCGAAAATTTTTACTGAGATTTAGGTTCTTGTAAGGTTTGACTGGCGGGGTAGGAATATTGTAAGCTAAACCCTATGGCCCAAAAATACCCCGAAACCTTGAATTCTCTCATCTCCCATCTCAAAAAACTCCCAGGGGTTGGGACCCGGACAGCTGAACGCTTCGCTTTTGAACTCCTCCGTTGGAAGCCGGAAGAGCTCCAAGAAATTGGCGACTTATTTTACGAATTGCCAAAGAAAATTATTCCTTGTTCGGTCTGCGGCTGCCTGACCCAAGAAAATACTTGTCGCTTCTGCGATAGTCGCGATGCGACCTCTCTTTGCATCCTCTCCTCCCCCCGCGACGCTTACGCCATTGAAGAAACCCGCGTCTACCGCGGACTTTACCATGTAATCGAACATCTCCTTTCCCCGCTTGATGGCCGCCATGCTGCCAACTTGCGCCTCGATCGGATCGAGCAGAGGATCGAAAAACATCAGATTCAAGAAGTGATCCTCGCTTTCGATTCGACGTTAGAAGGAGACACAACGGCTCTCTACCTGAAACAGCAACTTTCAAAATATCCCATTTCGATCAGTCGCCTAGCGTTCGGACTCCCCGTCGGTTCTACGCTCGAATACACCGACTCGGGCACGCTTGCCCGATCATTTTCCGGACGTCAATCTCTCTAGTAGCTGCTACTAGCAAACGGAAATATTTGCTTTTTTGGAAAACATTTCCTATAATCGAGCGGACTACACTCCATAGTAAAATGACGCATAGACGATACCGATACTTACGATCTGCATTCCTCCTCTCTCTTCTTTTATCTGCGGCACCTATTGCCGGGGCGGAATTATACGAAGACAAACGAGTTTCCCAAATCGAGGTGGTCTTAGACTCTCCCGATCCAAACCTCCCCTTCGATCCCAAGCCCGTTTTATCGCGTTTGAAGACAAAAGAAGGAGATGAATTTTCGCAACTCACTTTCGATACCGATCTGAAAAATCTTTCGGACCAATACGATCGAGTCGAACCGACCATCCGCATGAAAGATGGCCAAGTCTATATCGTCATTCACGTGGCGCCAAAGCCCATCATCCATCAAATCGAATTCGTCGGAAACGAAAAGATCGGCACGAGCACCCTCCAAAGCGAATTGGATATCAAGCCAAATACTCTATTCAACCGCCAGGAATTCAATAAGGCGTTCAACAAACTCAAGAGTTACTATTTCAAAAAAGGGTATTTTGAAGCGCAATTCGATTATATCTTAGTTCCAATCCCTGATACGAACCAAGTGGATATCCAAATCCGAATTGAAGAGGGGCGCCCCGGTCTGATCAAGAAAATCATTTTGAAGGGTTTCACGAAGTCTGAATCGGCCGATATCGAAGAGCAAATGTATCTGAAAAAATACAATTTCCTGATTAGCTGGGCGACCGGTGCCGGCGTGTATAGCGACGAAGCGCTCGAACAAGACAAAATGACGATCCTCAATTACCTGCATAATAAAGGGTATGCAGACGCCCGCATCGACATCGAGATGCAAGAAGATCCCTCCAGTGGAAAGTTGATCCTCGAAGTCATCGCACACCGCGGCTCCCAGTACCACATCGGCCACGTTCTCATCGAAGGGAACACGCTGATTTCCACAGAAGATTTGAGAAAAAAAATCCTTGTCCAGGAAGGGAGCATTTATTCCCCGGATAAAATTCGCGATACAGCCCAAGCCATGAAAGACCTCTACGGACAAAAAGGCTACATCGATGCGAGCGTCCAATATGAGACAACCTTAAAAGAAGATGAGCCTGTCTTCGACCTGGATTTCACCATTGAAGAAGGCCAACAATACAAAATCGGTCTGATTCACATCTTCGGCAACAGCTCGACCAAGAACAACGTGATCCTCCGCGAATCGCTCCTCGTACCAGGAGAAACATTCGACTCGAGAAAACTCAAAGCGACGCAGCAGAGATTGGAAGCCATTGGATACTTCAAAAGCGTAAACGTCTACGCCGTCCGCACTTCTGATGATACCGCCCTCGGCGATAACTATCGCGATGTCTACATCGAAGTCGAAGAAACAAGCACTGGTAACGTCAGCCTATTCATGGGCTTCAGCTCCGTCGACGATGTATTCGGCGGTCTCGATTTGACTGAGAGAAACTTCAATATCAGAAATATCGGAAAAGCACTCGGCGGGAATATCTCTTCTTTGAGAGGCGGCGGTGAATACTTAATCTCATGGCTTGACCCTTACGTCAACGACTCCCTCTGGCGATTGGGTGTTGAAGTGAGCCAGACCTTTAGTGAACTGCAGCATGATACAAGAGTCATCACCTACGGTGGATCGATCTACGCAAACTATCCCCTCACCAGTTTCTGGACTGTCGGAATGCGAGAAAGGCTACGCCATGTCGACGACCGACTTGAACTCAGCCCGATTGATAGCAGCAGTCCGGTTTCGCAAGAGAGTCTCGATGCAACGAAGGCGCAATTTGAGATTCCAGGGCTCATTTCCGCTTTAAGCGGCAATCTCAACTACGACTCCGTGGATAATTCCTTCAAGCCGCGACGCGGCTGGCGCTCCTATTTCGAGTCCGAAGTCGCAGGAATCGGAGGCCAATTTCGATTCGTAAAGCTCAGTTATACGAATTCCATTTATTTCCCACTCTGGCGTAAAGGAACTGTCAAATTCCGCGGAGATTTCAAATATTTGATCCCATTTGGGACCACCGATAAACAAAATGCTCCCTATAGCGAGCGATTCTTTTTAGGCGGCGACGTAACGATGCGCGGCTACAAGCCTTGGCTCTTCGGCCCTGTGATCTATTTGGATAACGGAGCCGGCCAACCGGTCCCCACTAACACGCCCCAAGGAGGGCTTTCCTGCACCTATCTTTCATTGGAATACAACCAAGAAATCTTCCGCATGCTTGATATCTTCGGCTTCGTCGATGCCGGCAGTTTGTCGGCTCAAGTACTTACCTTCGATAAGTTCCGCGCAACTGCAGGCGGCGGCATACGTCTTGATATCGGCAATCGAACTCCCATTATGGTCGGTTGGGGCTACGTATTCAATAGAGGCGACCGCAAGCACAAGGCACAGCCCTTTTTCTTCTCAATGGGAGGGCAGTTCTGAACTATTTACAATCCACAATATGGAGCTATTTATGAAAAAGTTTAAATCTTCGATGTTCCTGGCCACCTTTTTATTGGCCGGATCGGCATTTGCTGCAGACAACGCTCTAACTGGAGTTGTCAATTTCACAACCTGCATCACCGATTCGAAATCCGGTAAAAAAGAGCAAGAAAGCATGGAGAATATCCGCAATCAAATGTCTACCTTGATTGAGGAGGCCGAAAAAGAACTCAAAGAGCTTTCTGCAAAATTTGAAGACACTGAATTCCTCGATAGTCTCTCCCCCAAAGCAGAAGAAGAGATGAAGCTGAAGTACCAAACCCTGCAAGAGGATTTGGGACGCTACCAAAATCAGTACTATCAAGTTCTTCAGCATGCGCAATACCAACTCATCCAAAAAATGAGTGGTAATATTGCAAAAGCTGCCGAGACAGTCGCGAAACAAAAGAACCTCGATTACGTCATCAACAAAGAAGCCTGCTTCTACATTCGGTCAGACCTCGACGTCACATCTGCCGTCATTTCAGAAATGGATAAAACCTTTGAAACGCAAAGCAAAGCAAAAAAACTCTCCGATAATTCGGAAGAAATTCTCGATTTGAACGCAAATAAACAGACAGTAGAACAGGCTAGCTAAGTGAAGTTATTTTCCCTGAAAGAGCTGGCAAAAATCCTCGCCGCTCGGCTTGTAGGAGATCCGAATCATGAGATCATGGGCGTCAACACACTCGATGAGGCCGCTCGGGAAGACCTATCTTTTCTCGCGAATCCCCGTTATCTCGAAGCGATGAAAAAAAGCCGGGCAGGTGCAATTTGCGTCGATGAATCGACCCTTCTTTCAGAGGGAAAAAACTATCTCATCTGCGAAAATCCTTCCGCGGCCTTTCAAAAGATCGCGGAACGGCTACTTCTCTCTTCATCCGGATCAGCCTTCCAAGGAATTCATCCTACCGCTGTCATCCATGAATCGGTGCAAATTGGCCCCGATGTTACGATAGGGCCTCATGTTACCATCGACCGAGGATGCATCATCGGCGCGAAGACGACCATCGCCCCGAACGTCTCTATCGGATACGAAGTTCAAATCGGCGCCGAGAGCATGATCCACTCCGGCTGCATCATCCGTGAACGATGCCGCCTCGGCGAACGGGTCATCCTCCAACCGGGGGCTGTTATCGGATCCTGTGGTTTCGGATACACCCAAGACAAGCTTGGACGCCACACCAAGCTAGAGCAACTTGGCATCGTCATCTTGGAAGATGACGTCGAAATTGGAGCAAATACGACAATCGACCGCTCCCGCTTCAAATCGACGATCATCCGCAGAGGATCGAAAATCGACAACCTTTGCCAAATCGCACACAATGTCGAAGTAGGCGAACACAATATCATGGCAGCGCAAACGGGCATCGCCGGCTCTTCCAAGACTGGCAAGTACGTCATGCTCGGCGCCCAGGTTGGCATCGTCGGCCATGCGGAAATTGAAGATGGGGCCTTAATCGCCGCCCGAGGTGGTGTCAGTAAATCATTAAAACGGGGAAAATACCGCGGCTCCCCTGCTATTCCTATCACCGAATACAACCGGCAAGAAGTCCACGTCCGCAAACTCAAAGAATATGCGGATCGGCTTAAACGACTCGAAAAAAAATTGAGTGAACTTTCGAGTTATATCGCGCCCGGTCAGGTTCAGTGAATTTTGACAGCAGATTTTTGGCTCCCATAGCATCGCGAAGATCGAGTCTACGCAGCTTTCACGCAGCTCAAATAAGACATTATTTACTGGGATTGGTATAACGTTAACGAGAAAATAAAGCCGCAGCCGCTATCGGCAAGCTAAATTTAGTCCAAATTCCAATTTTTATCTTGCTAATGCCCCTTCTCAAAGCTATCTAGAAAGATATGCTAGAGATTTATTTCAAAACCGTCCGAGATATCGAACTTAAGCTGATCCAGGATTTTCGCCCGGGAAGCTGGATTTATGCCAAAGAGGCGACACAGGACGATCTTGTAAAAATCGCCGAGATCACAGGCATGGAATTAACCGATATCCGCGATAGCTTAGATCGATTTGAGCTCCCTCGTATCGAAAGAATCGGCGATAACATCCTTTGCTTCACTCGCCACCCCAGCGAAATCGAATTCGGGCTCTATACCGATACTCTTACGATTATTCTTACAAACTCCTACGTCATCGCCATTTCCCCCGGCCGAAGCGAGGTGATCGAACAACTCATTGCAAGCTGCTCTCCCTTAGAGACTACGCAAAAAGCGAAATTAATCCTCCATATCCTTCTAAAAATCTCGGTCGATTACACCGCCAATATCAAACGAGTCCGCCATGCCATCTTGGATAATGAAAAATCCATGAAAATCATCGATAACAAGACCATTTCCGTCCTCACCAAGAATGAAGAAATTTTAAACCAATACCTAACTTCTTTGATCCCTTTGCGCAATACCTTGACAGCAGTTGCAGAGGGCCGTTATATCGCCCTGCATGAAAAAGACGCCGATCTTCTCCAAGACCTTATGATCGCCATCCACCAGTCAGAAGACGTTTGCAGCGTCAATATCAAGAGCATCCGCTCTCTTAGAGACTCTTATCAAATTATTTTTACGAATAATGTCAACCGAACGATCAAACTTTTGACCGCGCTGACGATCATCTTCCATATCCCGACCATCGTGGCCTCGATCTATGGAATGAATATCAATATTCCCCTCCAACAGAGTCCCCTCGCTTTC
>CAZFWE010000037.1:0-10536 GCA_964522685.1 uncultured bacterium
CTCCGACGCAGGAAGAAAAACTACCAGCGACGATGGCTAGCTGGGAAAAAGCATAAAAAATTGGCAAAAGCCCCATGCCATCGATCAAAATAACCCTCTCCCCTCCCCTTTTCTTTTCAATTTCGCTCCAACGGATATAGGCGATGTTCTTCCGTTTAAGAAGTTCGGCGACTTCTTGAAATCTCTCAGGATGGCGGGGCGCTAAGAAAATCGGTAGATCAATCCCTCCCAATGCATCGAGAAGCTCTTCTTCTTCGGGTGCGTGCGTGCATGTGATAGCGATTCCTGAGGGAAGTGAATAGCAACTCCGATCAATGATGATGGGCAATGCCTCAAATTTCAGATTACCCGCAACATAGAGCTTTTCAGACTCATTGACAATACTCTGAAACCGTTCGAGATATTCTTCGGTTTGGAGCAACATGAGATCGAAGAAGGAAAACAGCTTTTTTGCGAAAAAGGATGCAAATTGATACCTCTTAGTCGACCGTTCAGAGATTTTCCCGCTAATAAGAGCGATTTTTCCTCCGGTTGCTGAAACATGCTTTGCAAGGTTGTACCAAAAATCGCTCTCGATGAAGAGGAGCGCTTTTGGTTTTAAAGTTTGGACCCAGCGCTTCATAATCCAAGAAAAATCGAGGGGGAGAAATCGGAAGGCGTCGGCCTGTTTTAAAGAGCGCTTAGCCTCTTCTTGTCCTGTGACACTGGCTGTTGTCACAAGGATAAATGCATCAGGGCATTGCATTCGGATTTTTTCGAGAAGAGGTTTTGCCGATTTGACTTCGCCAACGGAAACCGCGTGGATCCAAAATACAGTCAACCCTTTTGGATCGGGAAGATCGAACCCCAACCTCTCTTTGAACGTTGGGAACTTTTTCTTGCGGCTTTCCCACAAAATCTTGGGAAGAAAAGTAAGAAAGCCGAGAGCGATGATGCAATCGTAAATCATCGGGTAACGATATTGAGCAGCTTATTCGGTACAAAGACGGTTTTAACGATTTCGCCGATGAGATGCTTTTCTACTTCGGGTTGTGCGCGCGCTAAGGTAATGAGCTCCTCTTTGGTCTTGTCCTTCGGTAGTTCGAACTTCCCTCGAAGCTTGCCGTTGACCTGAATTACGTACAGGGCGGTGTCGTCGATGAGATACTTGGGATCGACAGGAGGGATAGGAACATAGGCTATCGACTCTAACGATCTGGTCAGTTCGTGCCACATCTCTTCAGCGGCGTGAGGTGCAAAGGGATACACCATCTGAACGGCCCGCTTGAGACAGCTTTTGGGATAAGCCGAGAGAGGAATAAAGGCGTTGAGAAATTCCATCATCCGAGCAATCGCCGTATTGAATTGAAACTGCTCGATGTCTTTTGTCACGCAATCTTGCAGACGATGGGCGAGTTTGAGAGCTTCAAAGCTTTCCTCTTCCACAACTTTATCGGAAAATACCATGTCGTAAAAGCGGGTTAAGAACCGCTTGCAGCCATTGACCGCATCGGTGCTCCAAACTTTTTCCCGATCGAATGGCCCCATGAACATTTCATACAGTCGGAGCGCGTCAGCGCCGAACTCTTCGATGACCTCATCGGGAGAAATGCCGTTGAGCTTTGATTTGGACATTTTTTCAACTTGAGAGTTTAATTCCTGCCCTTTGGCGAAGAACTTGCCGTCTGTTGCCACCACCTCTTCAGGACTGATATAGCCACCACCGGGGAGTCGGAATGATCTGGCCGTGAGAAGGCCTTGGTTGCGCAGAGTCATGAACGGCTCAGGAGTATGGACGAGGCCGCAATCGAAAAGCACCTTGTGCCAGAATCTCGAATAAAGTAGGTGTAAAACGGCATGCTCGACACCGCCGACATAGAGATCGACCGGCATCCAATACTTTTCCACTTCAGCGCTCCACGCCTCTTGCGAATTGCGCGGATCGCAGAAGCGGAGGTAATACCAGCAAGAGCCGGCCCACTGAGGCATTGTGTTTGTTTCGCGAAGCGATTTTTTTCCTGTCTTTGGATCTGTGCATTCAACCCACTTCCGTACCTTGGAAAGAGGGCTTTCTCCCGATGCGGCTGGTTTATAGTCGTCGAGTTCTGGAGGAGTAAGAGGCAGTTCATCGAGTTCAAGAGCGCGCATCGTCCCATCTTCAAAGTGGAGAATCGGGATCGGTTCGCCCCAATAGCGCTGACGAGAAAAAAGCCAGTCGCGCAACTTGTAGTTGACAGTCCTCTTTCCCTTTGCATTTGTCTCGAGCCATTCAATCATATGTTGCTTGGCAGCTTCCATGCTGCGGCCATTTAGAAAGCCGCTGTGGATGAGTGTCCCATCGCCAGTCCAATATTGCCGGCCCTGCAAAACAGCTTCTCTCTCTTCGCATTCACCCGGATCGTAAACCGGCATAATTGGGAGTTTATAAATATTGGCAAATTCAAAATCCCTTTCGTCGTGGGCGGGAACGGCCATTACAGCACCTGTGCCATAGCCCATGAGAACATAGTCGGAAATCCAAATGGGGATCTCTTTGCCGGTAACAGGATGGTGGGCGAAACTCCCCGTCCATACGCCCGTCTTCTCTTTTGCAAGATCAGTCCGAGTCAGATCGGTTTTTGCAGCGGTAGCATTCCGATATTCTTCGATGTCATCCTTCCGGTCCATCGTCGCAATCCGATCTACCAGAGGATGTTCAGGTGCAAGCACGAGATAGGTCGCCCCGAAAAGCGTATCGGGTCTAGTCGTAAATACGACGATCGGCTCATGCGTCGCCTGTTCCACAAAGGTAAGCGCGACGCCTTCACTCCGGCCGATCCAGTTGGATTGCGCTCTTTTCAAGGGGTCAGGCCAATCGAGTAGATCCAAATCGGCGAGAAGGCGATCCGCGTAGGCCGTAATGCGTAAAACCCATTGACGAAGAGGTCTCCTTTCCACTGGATATCCCCCTTCTTTCGAGCGGCCGTCCTCCACTTCTTCATTGGCGAGTACAGTGCCGAGGGCAGGGCAGAAATTGACGTTGATCTCCGCCTCGTATGCAAGTCCCTTCTCGAAGAGTTTGGTAAAAATCCATTGCGTCCACTTGTAATAAGAAGCATCGCTTGTGGCAATTTCCCGATCCCAATCATAGCTGAATCCCAACGACTCAAGCTGGCGCCGGTAAGTGTCAATATTTGTCCGCGTCATGATCGATGGATGGGTACCAGTCCGAATGGCATACTGTTCAGCTGGCAGCCCAAAGCTATCCCAACCCATCGGATGGAGCACATTGAAGCCGAGTTGCCGCTTATAGCGAGCCAAAATATCGGTCCCCGTGTATCCAGTCACATGCCCCACGTGAAGCCCTGCTCCAGAAGGATAGGGAAACATATCGAGAACGTAATACTTCGGCTTCGACTTATCGATAGTAGATTTAAAGGTTTTTTTTTCTTTCCAGAATGCTTGCCATTTTTTCTCAACGGCACGAGGATCGTATTTTGGTTTCATCGAGACATCTCGCAATAAATAAGACGAATATATCAAATAGGGACTGGAAAATCTAATGGTATTAACCGGGTCTCAAAAAAGGGGGCAATCTGCGCTAGCGAGGCAGATGACGATCGATTGTGCAAAGCCGCAGCGCGCAGATTGTCAACTTTTTTGAGTCTCGGTTAATAATTCGACCCATTTGCCGTGTTTTGCAATGAGTTCAATTAATTTCTTATCAGCATCCTCCATAGCGATATCTTTCTCGACGCATGTTTTACCGACATAGAGATCGATTTTACCCACTTTGGAACCCACATAACCGAAATCGGCATCAGCCATTTCGCCAGGGCCGTTTACAATGCATCCCATGATTGCGATTTTAACGCCGGGAAGATGGGCTGTTTTTTCCCGAATACGACGGGAAACCTCCTGCAACTCAAACAGTGTGCGTCCACAGCCGGGACACGAAATAAAATCGGTCTTGATTGCTTTGAGTCTGGCGGATTGAAAAAAAGCGAATGTTATTCTTCGCAAATCAGAAAGAGAAAGATCGGCTTCGAGGGCAATCCCCTCGCCGAGTTTGTCGCCCAACACAGCACCGAGCTCAGCTCCTGCATGGAAGGGAAGGTCTACGTTTTTATCGTATTGGAAATGCAAAATCACAGGCGCATCAATCTTGCTCTGGGCCAGAAAATCGATGAATTTCCGAGTTTCATGAACTGGAGAAAAAGAGGGAGAAAAGAGGATGAACTCGGGGCTTAGCCTAAGAAGCTTTTCCCATTGGGCTTCTCCGACTTGCACAGCATACCTTCCTGAAGGAGCTTCCTCTCCAAGATCGATGAGCGAAAGAATTTTCGGATGGCGCTGCCGGGAAACGATCTGAATCCCTTCGGCTTTCTCGATCCATGTATCGGAAAGAACCGTTTTGGCAAACACTAAATCGAAGGCATCTTTTTCCCCGAGTCCCAGATCTTCGAAAGGCACTTCTTTTTTGATGACCGCCATTGCGACAGGCTTAAATGTGCTCAGTGCGCGCCGCTGAATACCTTCGATGTTTCGGTGAATTTCTTCGAAAGGCTCAATTCCACGCCCCTCTTGTTTTTGTGCGAAAGAAACTAATCTTCTACAAGGATCGATCTCAGCCCATGGATCTTCCGTTAAAGAAACGCGGATCGTATCTCCGAGCCCATCCAAAAGCAACGCGCCAATCCCCATGGCCGACTTGATTCGGCCATCTTCGCCTTCTCCCGCTTCAGTCACTCCGAGATGAAGGGGATAATCCCAGCCCAATTTCATCATTTCTGCAACCAAGAGGCGATACGCCTGCATCATGACAATCGGATTGCTCGCTTTCATCGAGAAAATAAAATCGTGGTAATCGTATTTACGACAGACGAGCGCAAATTCTAATGCAGATTCGACCATTCCCCGTGGACTATCGCCGAATCGGTTCATGATTCGGTCAGAAAGAGAGCCGTGATTCGTCCCTATGCGCATCGCCTTCTTCAAGCGTTTGCATTTTAAAACCAGAGGAGAAAAACCCTCTTCAATCTTCTGTAATTCTCTCGCATAGGTATCGTCATCATACTCGATGACTTTGAAGATGGCTCTTCGATCGACGAAGTTGCCCGGATTGACCCGTACTTTATCAGCAAATTCCGCGACCAGCATCGCGGCAGGAGGGTAGAAGTGGATATCTGCGACTAGGGACACCTTGCATCCCCTTTTCAAGAGACCGTTTTTGATTGCCTCGCAGCTTTCAGCCTCTTTCTTGCCCTGGACTGTAACGCGCGCGATTTCGCACCCGGCCTGCTCGAGGCGAAGGATCTGCTCGATCGTCGCCGCAACATTCCTGGTATCGGAGGTCGTCATCGACTGAACGCGGATCGGATTTCTGCCGCCGACTCCGACACTGCCCACCATGACCTCGCGCGTTTTCCAGCGTCGAGTGCGATGAACCGATTCACAATATTTCATGGGGGCAGAGTATGGAGAAAAAAACTTTTCTGAGCAAGATGACGATGGGAATGGGTGCTGTCATTCCGTTAAAAAAAAAATTATACTCTCTTCTGAATATACGCTTGGGTCGTTCCCCAAGGGAACTCGACATCGATGGATTTAACGAGGGCAAACGCCTGGGAGTCAATCGGCTCGCTGATCGTGACGAGCCGAGAGCCAGGTCTCATCGTTTCGAACCGGGGTAGTTTCCCCTCAAGATGGTAATAATAGACGACGTCGGCCTTGGAAAGATCAGTCTCGAACATCGACTCGCAAACGAAAATCGCCTCTTGAAAAAGAGCTTTGGAGAGGCGAGCAAAAAGAGGGACTGATTCGACGCCTTTGACTTTACAGCCGATGAAATGAGAGGCCCAGAAGCAGGTTTTGCCGCGCCCAGAGCCGAGTTCGAGATAATGGTCTTCGGAAGAAAGATCCGCAGCCAGAGCGATTTGCTGGAAAGTCCGGAGCGGCGTTTCGCCGTAGGTTGTCTTGCAGATTCTGTAGGAGTTGAAAAAAAGAGAGCAAAATCCGAGAGCAAGGTCCACCGCAGCAAATCGCGGACGGCGGTAGAAATGGCGAATGACATAGAGCTGTTGGCTCAAATTGAAATATTTAACTCGAAAAAATAGCTTCATCACCAATTGACATAGACTCCGATATCGATCGGAAGAAATGTATCAAAGGGGAGATTTTTTTTCTTCATCGCAAGGTAAAGATCATAGGGCGGCCGGTCGAATGGCTCATCGGAAAGGCAGAAGGTATTCCAATGCATGCCTAGGCTGAACCGAGAGTTTACGTCACAGTGGATTTCGACAGCCTCATAAGGATTGCAATGAACCGGAGACATGAACCGCTTTGGAATGTAGGTGCCGATGGGGATCAAACTCAAATCAAAACGGGGAAATCGATTTCCGATCTGTTTGAAATCGAATGGATTATAGCCAGTGTCGCCCACGAAATAGAATGTCTTGCCCGTCTTCAAACTTTCAACGACATAGCCGTTCCAAAGTGTCTTGTTCTTGTCGAAAAGAGTACGGCCGGAAAAATGTTGTGAAGGGACGGCGGTAATCCGGTGTCCCTCCCCTTCCCAGGTTTGCCACCAATCAAGTTCCTTACAAGAGATACCGCGACGATGGAACCATGGAGAGAGGCGCTTGGGCACAAACCATTGTAAATGAGGCTGAAGACGCGCTAGAGTTTTGATCGCACGAGCGTCCAGATGGTCGTAATGGTTATGGGATATCAACACTGCGTTCAATCGAGGCAGAGCTTCAACCGGAAAAGGAGGGCTATTCTTTCTCTCTAAGCTCCGGAAAGGCACTGGAGAGCAATAGCGACCCCAGACAGGATCGGTGAGAAACGCCCATTCTTTCGTATCGATCAGATATGTGCTGTGCCCGATCCAGACCGCCGATGGATCCGCTCTATCGTAAGGCTTTAGCAAAGAGGGATAAGAGAACATCTCCGGAGGCGGTTCCACCTCATTCTCATCATCGTACCTCCCGATTTTCCAAAGGATAAAATCGAAAAAACCCCTCAGCTCCCGTTTCAAGTGGGGATTGACGAAACGGCCTCCTCTTTCGGGGCATGATGGATATTCTTCGCTCATACCCGCAAAATAAACAATTTATATTTTTGTACAAGAAACATTATTTTTGTTGTAACCTGAAACCCGTCTAAAGAAACCATAATAAGTTTACACACAAGCAGTTATTTTCATCCATCCCCGACAAGAAGATTTTTAAGATTCATTGTGCTATATTGAAGTTAATATTGATAATTCTATATGACGCATTCGACATCCCTTACACGGCATCCGGAGGGAAGCATCCGGGAGTTGTGGAGTATTTCATTGCCATTGATGATCTCCACATTCGCTTCTCTTTTGATGATTTTCACAGATCGGATCTTTCTGGCGCGCTACTCGCTGGCCGATCTCAACGCATCTGTAACATCAGGGACGCTCGCGTGGGCGATCATGGGCGGATTCGGGATGATCACCGCTATGTCGGAAGTTTTTGTCGCCCAATACAACGGCGCAAAGCGATACGATAAGTTAGGGAGCCCCGTCTGGCAGATGATCTGGCTGGCTTTCTTTTCGTTGCTTCTATTTATTCCGCTCGGCATTTGGGGAGGCCCTTCAGTGTTCTCCGGCAGCCAGAACGCCGAATCGGAAATCATCTATTTCCGTTGGCTGATGTTTTTCGGCCCGAGTTATGCTCTTTTGACTTCTTTCGCTGGATTTTTCATCGGCCGCGGTAAAACCACCGTGATGATCTGGCTTGCTGTCTTTGCAAACCTAGTTAATATCGGGCTTGATTGGGCGTTGATTTTTGGAATTCCCGGAATTATTCCCGAACTCGGAATCAAAGGTGCGGCAATCGCCACCTGCACCGGCTATTTTTTAGAGGCGGGGTGCCTTGCATTGTTATTTTTCCACAAGGAGAACCGGGAAAATTTCGGCACGGCCAATTGGAGATTGGATTGGAAAGAGATGAAGAGATGCCTTCGCGTAGGGATCCCGCAGGGGATTTTCTGCTGTTTGGAGATCATCGGCTGGTGGGTGTTTTTTTGGATGATGACTTCTCTTAGTACGAAGCATATCACAATTTCGAGCATTTGCCAGAGTTTTACGATCCTTCTTTCCTTTTTCTGCGACGGACTAAGCCGAGGAAGCGCCGCCGTAGCCGGCAATTTGATCGGCGCCCAAAAGCAGGATCTCATTGGGAAGGTACTCAAATCGGGAATGTACCTTCTCCTCATGTTCTCGCTTGTAACCTCTCTATTCTTGGTGATCGATCCCCAAGATACGGTAGAGCTTCTTTTCTTCGAGCATTTCGATCCGATTCAAGCGTCTGAACTTCAATCGCTAAAAGCTTGCATGATCTGCGCCTTCGTCTATATGTTCTTCGAAGGCTTCCGCTGGATCTTATCTGGAATTTTAGTCGCTGCGGGCGATACGCTCTTTTTACTGGTCGGGGGATCTCTTTCCGTCTGGATTTTCTTACTGCTCCCGGTCTATTTCACTGTTGTGCAGCACAATCTTCCC
This sequence comes from uncultured bacterium, assembly GCA_964522685.1. Classification (GTDB taxonomy): domain Bacteria; phylum Chlamydiota; class Chlamydiia; order Chlamydiales; family SM23-39; genus CAITMJ01. Next base: position 8,495 of record CAZFWE010000037.1, read on the forward strand.
ATTGAAGCCGCTTGGTTTATTACAGCCGTTTATAGTGCGCTGCTCTTGAGTTTCTATTGGATCCGCTTCAAACGCGGAGCTTGGAAAGAACTCCAATTAATCAGAGAGGAAGAGAACTCTCAGAAATTGACTTTGGAATAGTGGTAGACGTAGGCTTGCTCCCGAAAATTTAACGCTTCTTCCTCGGTAAGACGGCGAACTTTGCTATCGTTCATTTCGAACCAAACTTTGTTCTCCGGTTCGATTTCAACCAATTGATACGAGACATAGTGGCCCGAGTCGAGGGAAGAGCCCCGATGGACGATAAAACTGTCTAATTGATAGTTTGCCTGCCCCGCATCGACTGTTCTGATAGAAATCTCCTCTTGAGCCTCTACAGGAGTTTTTAGCTTTTGGAAGCGAATGACAATACTCGGAAACCAAAAAGGCAGTAGGCACTGAAGGCATTCCCAAGAAGAATATGTCACTTGCTCCATCCGTTTGACATGCAGCCAAAGCGAGGAAGGCGCTTGGACAAATTGCTGCTGTTCTCTCTCAACTAAATATTCGTGGACAATCCCATCCACTCCCTTCTGTTGTACGAGAAAATTCAGATCTTCGTTTTCTTTTTCGACTGCTTGTGCAAGCATATCCTGAATATTCGGATGTTCTCCGACTAGCGAGAGCTGGATATAGCCGAGTTGTTGGAAGGGTTCTCTACGCACGATAGATTCCCCTCCTTGGATGGGAGGATTGTTACCGAGCGCATAAACATTGCGCATTTCAACTGCGACTTTCAAATGATTTGGGGTTAAAAGATCGCCGATCACTGTCAGAGCTTCCATCGGATCTAGCTGCACTCTCGGATTAGCACTGATCAATGGATTTAAGTGATGGAGAGCGATTCGAAGGCATTGGGATTGAAAATCAACTTGTCGAAGATTCGCCTCTTGAGCCTGACCATAAGCCTGTAAAAAGAGATGGAATTCAGCCAAACCGTTCCATCGGGCAAGCCGTTCATCAGGGGGGATCTCTGCGAAAAAGTGAAAATAACGGCGAGCCTCAGGCACCTCAGCAGTCCGTTGAAAATAAGCCTGGATATTTTGCCGGTCTTGGGGGTAGAGATTCGCGATAAATTGAGGATCGAGGAGGAACTGCATAAACTCTTGGTCATTGCCTTCGAAAGGAGCGCAATATTTTCTGTAGTGACTTCTGGCAGTCGCGATCGTATCGGGATTCTGTTCGTCGATGCAAGCTTGAAGCTTTGGATGGACTTGCCTTAGATACTGTTCTGGCGCCTCGTTGTTGCCGAAAATATCGTTTAAAGCTACAGGCATGGCTAGGTCATTAGAAGAAATACGAGAATAAATTTCAGGCGCTAAAAAGGGAATTTGTTGAATGCGGGCCCATTCATTGGGTAAATGCTCAAACCACTCTTTCAGAGCTTCGTCGCAGCGGATTGTTTGCGCAAGCGCATTGACCCAGCAATTCATTCCCGCGTTGTGAATCCCACGCGGCGCGGCTAAAGGCATAGGGGCTTCTTGTTGCGCAATCGGGAAAATTCCTTGGTTGATACACAGAAAAAAAACAACAAAAGCGGTGCCAATTGTCACGATCGGGAGTACAATTGCGAGAGCCGAAGTGGGAAGCAATAAATAAGAAAGGTATGCAACCGCGAAAGGAACGATGATTTGCATCGCGATCCGGCCGATTGCTCCGCTAACGCCTCCCCCCTTTGATTCTGACTGATCTATAACAACAGAAGGAGAGATACCAGAAGATGACCTATGGTTGACCACTTCTGTTATCATTCAGCCCCTCCTTATTCATCGATTTTGGAGTAGTGAGGGAGATATGCAGTGGCAAGGACGGCACGCATTTGAGCATCCGAAATACGGGTTACCACGTCGTCGTTCATTTCAAACCAAGCTTCGTTATTTTCGTCATCTTTCCCAAGCCTATAGGAAACATAGTGACCGGATTTAGGTGTGTTACCCCGGTGGCAGATAAATCCATCGAGTTTATAACGAGCGAGAGGCCCATTGATTGGTTGAATTTCAAGA
>CAZFWE010000038.1:0-10380 GCA_964522685.1 uncultured bacterium
GATGAAAAATATCATTTTTTCGAGGACCAAGGATACGCCAAAGAAACCGAATGTGCTGCTTTGTAAATTCAATTCTCCCAAAGTAACAGTCATCAGCGCATAGGTGAGAGTCTACGGATTGGAGTGTATTTGGTCCAGTGGGTGCGAGATGGAAGAGAAAAACAGGCCGATTCAACCCATAACGAAGATGTTCTAAGGAGATCATTCCAGCAGCGCGATCGAGCGACCAGCGTAAAATATTGCTAAAGTCAAGTCCCTGATGCGCCCAATGCCCATTTTCCATAAAAAGAAGAGTCTCTTTTTTCTCTTCACTAACGCGTACTTCCCCAAATGCTCGATTTTCTGATTGGGTTTGAATGGATACTTGCTGGACCTTCGCAAGACGCTGCCAAAAAGCGTCCAGGCACAGGGCGATTCGTTTTTGATGGGCGTATTGGTCTTTTACAGACATCCCCCAGTGCACTTTTCGAGCAAACAGCGCTTTTTTTTCTTCGATCGGCAGATGGATAAAGGCTTTTTTTAAAAGGGATTTGAGTTCCTCGAGCAACGGATACGAGGGATTGAATCGGTAGAGTTTGGCTTTTCTCTGTGTCTCGTGAATGATGACTCCGGCTTTCTCGAGCTTTCGGAAAATGCTTTGAAGAGGGGTTAGAGGGATCCCATGAGCCTTTTGTATCCCGCTCGCATAACCAGATTCATTGACTAGCAAGAAGAGGAGAATTCTCTCTGCGCTCTTGCTTCCAAAAAGTTCCGCTAGCATAAAATACACCCAAAACTTAGTTGATTATTTTAGAAAAACAGAAAAATTCTAACAGAAATCGAGATTTCTTTCTTATTTGTACCTAAGATTTAGTCTTGTTTTTGGATTTGGTCCGTTGCATGGATCAAGATCAAGAGCTTATCCTAGCTATTTTATTCTAGGAGGTAATATGCAAAAGACTCTTGTTAGCACAAGTTATCTAAATGAGGAAATGCGCTTTCTTGGGCTCTCCTTATTAGGATGTGGACTGATTACGATAGGATCTTTGATTAGGATCCCATTCAGCCCGGTTCCCTTTACACTGCAGACGTTGGCTATTTTTATTTTGGCGCTGACCCAATCTCCAAAACAGGCCTTTGCTTCGGTGGTCTGTTATCTTTTGTGTGCGACGGTTGGATTGCCTGTTTTGGATGGGAAGGTAAACATGTTATGGATTGCTGGCAAATCCGGGGGATACTTAGTGGCATTCCCAATGGCTGCTTACGCGATCGCTCTTCTGCGTCAAAAGTGTCCTGCTATAATCGCTTTATTTTGTGGGCAGGCTCTCATCCTCCTATTTGGGTGGATTTGGCTTGCTGCTTTTATAGGCCCAAGCGCGGCATTTATCAAAGGAGTGGCGATTTTTATTCCTTCTGCTCTTTGTAAAGCATTTGCAGCTCTTGCTTTTGTGAAAGGGAGGCAGCAATGAATTTCATCACCAATGTAATCGTTTATAAGGGGCATCATGTGGGAAAGGACTTGCTTGGGCCTTATCAAGAAAATGTCACCAAGCAGATCGGTATGTTTCATTGTTTAAATCGGTATCGAGAAGAACGTGGAAGGCCTCCATGGAAAATTACCTCTGTTGCAGGAGAAGATCTAATCGATACTCTAAGCAAGAGTAGGCAGAATGAGACACTTCTTGTGATCCCAGCAGGTCAAAGCTCTAATTTAGATAAGGCTTTTTCTGCTGCACAAACATCTTTTATCAAAAATCAATTCCTAGCAGAGGGGGGAGGTCGCCTTTATGCCACGTGCGGGGCTAGCTATGCGATGTCGTCCTTGCGCAAATATGATGGGTTAAGTACGAAAAATCCCGATAAACGGGAGCTCAAGATCACGAAGAGCATTTTTCCTCTTTTTGAAGGAAAGGCCAAAGGACCAATTTGCCCTTATCCAGGGGCAAAGTATCAGGTGGGATTTTACTCAGATGCTGTTACTGTTACAAACGGTAAGGATAATTGCACGATCTATTTGAGTGGAGGCGGCAGCTTCTTTCTTCCTAAAAATGGGCAAAAAGTAACTGTTCCGGTTAAATATTTAGGTTCGGAGTTGGCTCGCTTAGGAAAATCAGAGAAGTGGGCCAATGCGGCAATCTTAACGAAAGTAGGCAAAGGCACTATTTTGTTATCGATGTTCCATCCTTATTATGGACCCTATGACATCGACGTGCAAAGTTATGAAACGGTTTTTCCCGGCAGCGGCACCAATTGGAGGGCTGTCAAGGAGAACTTAAGTCCTTTGGATGTGCGAATGCGATTTGTCCTTAACGCAATGCTCTTCCCTCTAGAAGATGAGGGATAAATGAGTCTTGGGGTTAATTTGAGATTTTGGAGCAATTGACTGCCGGATTCTTTCATGATACCATTCCCTCTTTTCTTAGAGGCAACGAGCAGGGAAATGACTAAATGTTTTTTCATCATTTGGTGCTGTGCAGTGTCTTGTTTCAGCATTGAAAATCTTTTAGCGAAGAAATTTATGGAAGCACAAGTAGATGAAGTTCCTCAGTATCTTTATAAAATCATCTCGTTTAGGCAGTGGCAAGCGACTCAAAATAGAGAAGCTGTTCTATTGCCTGCTGAAGATGACGCTTTTATCCATTTTTCGAAAGAGGACCAACTCGAACGGATTCTTGCAAAATATTGGTCCGAAGCCCCTCAGGTTGTCATTTTGAAAATTGATACGGATAAACTGAAGGGAACGGTAGTCTATGAATCAAATCCGGGCGGTTCCAATAAATACTACCATCTCTACAATGGATGGATTCCTTTCAATTCTATTCTCGAATCGAGGATTGTCTATCGCCATTCTAGAGAGAGCTGTCATGCGGATGTATTGGAGATTGTGCAGGTCGGAGACCCTGTTCTGCGGCGAACAGCTCGGGAACTTTCAAAAGAAGAAATTCTAAGCCCTGAGATTCAGAATTTAATCGGGGAGATGAAAGCGACGATGAGAGCGGCTCCCGGAGTGGGTCTTGCCGCACCCTAAATTGGAAAATCGATTTAGCTAGTTGTTGTGGAAGATATGGATCATAGCCATTTGACCAGGGAGCAATTATCGGAGAGGAATCGATATCCAGTCCCTTTCCACGTGATCGTCAACCCACGCATTTATATCGAGGAATCAGACAAGGCTGAATTTTTTGAAGGTTTCCTTAGCGTTCCTGCGTTTTTAGCGGTTGTCCCGAGAGCAAAATCGGTGCGCGTCGAATGTCTCAATGAACGGGCGGAACCCGTTGTGATTCACGCAAAAGGATGGTATGCGCGTATTCTGCAGCATGAAATCGATCATCTGCAGGGACATTTGTTCACCGATAGCGCTCTATTGCCGACTTTGATGACGCAAGAGAATTATGAAAGTGTATGGAAAGGGAAATGCGTCGAAGAAGTAGTGAAAAATTTAAGGGTCAATTTGTGATATGGAAAAGCTGATCGCAGAACGGATTGCCCAGCTCGCAGCTCTTTCTATGACCCCGGAATTGGAAAAAATTTTGGTCGACCTTGTCGCAAGTGCAAAAGAGGGCCATCTTTGTCATCGGATCGAAGACGTTTCGGCTCTCCCAATAGCGCTTTATGGGGAAGGAAAGCCGCTCATCTTGCAAGGAAATCGACTCTATTTGCAGCGCAATTGGGCGCTGGAGACGCTGATTTTAGAGAAAGTGTCAGCTCTGTTGGCGAGGACCCCTAATGAATCGGCAGATCGCTTTAGAGAAGCTCTTGTAAAACAAGAGAACTTGCAAGAATCGCAGCGGAAAGCGCTTGCCGCCGGCTTTGAAAAAATGTTCGCTCTTTTTACCGGTGGGCCCGGCACTGGGAAAACATTCTCCGCCGGATGTTTTATCCGATTGCTTGCGGCCTCAAGAGATAAACCGCTGAAAGTCGCGTTGGCGGCACCGACCGGAAAAGCAGCAGCTCATTTGGAAAGTGCGCTCCGCGGGCAAGGACCATTGGAAAGGATTAAGTACGAATCAACGACGTTGCATCGTTTATTAAAGCTACAACCGGGAATGCAGAGGCTCCGTTCTCAATGGACGATCGACGCCGATTTGGTCATCGTGGATGAAGCTTCGATGCTCGACGCTGCCCTTTTGCTTCATTTGCTGAATGCAATTGGTCCAAATACTCGCCTTCTCCTTCTCGGCGATCCCGAACAGCTTCCTCCCATTGAAGGAGGCGCTCTTTTTGCAGAGCTTGCCGATTTGTTCGGACAGAAGCTGGACTGTTCTCTACGCATGGGAATCGGAGGGCTTTTCGATTTTTCAAGGGCGATTCGAAATGGAAAAGTAGAGAGGGAGGAAAGCGAATCCGTTCACTGGCTCGGAATGAAAGATCCAAAAGAATGGGTCGATTGGTTTATTCAGCGGCTTCCAAATCCCATCTTCTCGAGCAAGCCAGCGACGATAGAGGAGCAAAAAAGCTTTCGAATTCTTTGCGCATTAAGACAAGGTCCATTGGGATCCGATGCTTTAAATCGAGAACTTCTAGCTTACTTTGAAAGGAAGCTCACCAAGGGACTTTGGCTGATGGTGCCGATCATGATCGCACAGAACGATTCGAAGCAGCAGCTTTATAATGGGACCACCGGAGTTTTAGTGCGCGAGGCATTTCAGCGGAAAGCATTTGCCTATTTCGAAGGAGGAAGGGAAATTCCCGAATCGGGCCTTCCCCGTTATGAAATCGCCTTTTGTCTTTCTGTGCATAAAAGCCAAGGGAGTGAATACGAAGAAGTTGCACTTTTATTTCCACCAGGAAGCGAAAGCTTTGGAAGGGAAGCTCTTTATACGGGCGCTACGAGAGCAAAAAAACGGGTGAACATCGCGATTGAGGATGCTACCTTGGAAAGTCTGTTGAAGATCACATCGAAAAAGCGCTCTGGGTTTACAGAGCGCTTTATAGGCAATTAGACAGCGCGCGAGTGGAGACGAGACTTTGTTCGCGATGCTTTCTGGAGTTTGTAAACGCCAGTTTTCACCCCTTTGTCCATCAAGCTGAAAATCAAATTTAACTTTGACTTGACCGCGTCTGCTGGTTCTTTCTGGGTGAGCGCCTTTTCAAACGAGCGAATCGCCGTACTGACTTTTGCCCGGTAGGAGCGGTTGCGGAGACAGCGCTTCTCATTTTGCAGATCGCGCTTTAGAGCAGAAGGGCGTTTTTGCTTGGCTTCTTCTTTTTTGCCTTTTGGTTCGGCCATAGATCCTCGTAACGGTGTATATTTACTAAATTCAGTTGCCAATACTATAATCACTCCCGTTAAATTTCACAAGGATCTCTTGCAACCCTGGCGCATTTTTTCATTTTCTCTGTTTCTGATGTCTTGCTCAATCTCCGCTTATTTCGGGGGAAAGTTCGTTTGGGAGGCTCTGATTTATTCCTCATTGACCGGGAAGACCCCGGCTAAAGTCCTCCAATGGGCAATCGAAGAGGCGGGCTCTCGCTATGCGATCTGGGCCGTCTATGAGTACAGATTTAAAGAAAAAACTTTCATGCATAAAGCGAGATTGCCAGGGCCTCTTTTTTTGAACGAGGGGGCGGCCGTTACGGAAATGAAAGCCAAATCGAAAGAGATCTTGACAGCCTATTATGACCCCGAATCCCCAGCTCGATCTGCTTTAGGGCGAACGTTTCCGACGAATTATGGGATAAGATTTGCAATCTCGTTATTAGTTTTGATTTATTTCTTGATATTCAATAAAAGGTTAAAGTTGATTTTTAATCAATAGTAGCATATAATTGATTGAAAATTGCGAGATAATAAATGGGTTTTACGCTTCTTGCCTTCTCAGAAGGCTTTTTCAATTGTTCTGAGCCGCTTCCGCAACCGGAAATTGCTGAATTCCATTCTGTCCGTGGGCGGACATTGGCCTTGAGTCGTTTCTTTAAGACTCTCCTTTCGATCCCTTTTGCTTTTACCTATAAACTCTATAAAACGGCGCTTTCTTTTCTAGGCGTCGGCTTCGGGATTGCCGGTTTAATCATAACGCTTTGCAATTCGTTAACCATGAGAGAATTTTTTGTAAAAAAGGTCACCAAATTGGCTAAAGATCTCGCCGACTGGGCTCTCTGGCCCATCGCAGCGCTCCTTTGCCTTTTCCGGCTTTTATTGGCCGCATCCATTCATCCCGCATTGTATTTCCGCGGCTAACGTTCAGCTTTTTCCAGAAGAAAGAGGAGCAAAAGGCCTAGAGGTTCCAATACAAGTTTTGTAAATATTTTTTTGATCGGGCTGGCCTCCCGTTTTGCTTGGCTAGCAGATATCCGCTCTAAAGCGCATAAATTCTGCATTGAAAATGCAAGGGCGGGAGTGGCCTCGGAAAGAAGCGCCCGATGGATAAGATCTCCATGAAAATAGAGGTTCGTATTCGCTGTTTTTTGTAGAATTTGGGAAGGGAATTTATCTTCTTCCCAGGAAAAAGACGGTAAAATCTGAGGCCGTTCGATGCGAACTTTTAAAGGGCGGCCTTTTTTAATTCGGATTTCTCGATAAAAAATTTCGAACTGGTCGTAAAATATAGGGGATTCTCTGCGTAGCGTTGCGTAGTAACAGGGAGCGAGTCGCATTTGTTTTTCCGCAGGACGCAAGGTTCGGCGGTTGAAAATGCGGTCGTCGAGAATCCAAACGACTTGATAGCCGATCGTCTTATAATCTTTCATCCGATGCTCTGCTTCTTTGGCGGTTAAGAGAGAGCATTGGATTTCGAAAATAATTTTACAGGGTTCCCAGGCGACATCCGCCACTCGGAAAATCTCAGTAAAAGGCTTTTCTACAATGCTTTCTCCAGCCGGGAGTATTTTTTGCAGGGAGAGTTGCGCGAGAAGATGATCTTCGCTTTTACTATAGAGTCGGCAAGATGGGGCTCGAAAGAGGTGATAAAAATGGGGGAGCCGGGATGGGCCTCTCCGGACGCGTACTCGGCTACCGCATCCGGCGCAGCGGTAGGAGCGCCTCGCCTCTGCCTCTACGGCAAAGACGAGAGACTCTCCTTCATATGCGTAAAGACTCATGAACTTGCTTGCAAATAATTAGCCAGAAGGTATGATCTTGACAGAAAGGGGGAGGTGTGTCCACAATATTTTCATTTCTTCTCGTCCTTATTTCATATTCTTAGGAGATCATGAGCGCTACCACATCTTTCAGTAACCCCCAGCACCAACAAAAAATCGAAGAACTCGTTGCCATAGCCAAAGAACAAGGCTATCTCACCTACGAGGAAATCAACGAAATCCTTCCAATGACCTTTGACTCCCCTGACCAAATCGATCAGGTGCTGATCTTTTTGAGCGGGATGGATATCCAGATCTTAAATCAGGCAGAAGTCGAACGCCAAAAAGAGAGAAAAAAAGAGGCCAAAGAACTCGAAGGGCTTCCCAAGCGGGCGGAAGGAACCTCTGACGATCCCGTCCGGATGTATTTAAAGGAAATGGGGTCGGTTCCCCTTTTGACTCGCGAAGAGGAAGTCGAGATCTCCAAGCGGATTGAAAAAGCGCAGATTCAAATTGAAAAAATCATTATGCGATTTCGCTATTCGATCCGTGAAGCTATTTCGATCGCACACTATCTGATCACTGGAAAAGACAGGTTCGACAAGCTCATTTCTGAAAAAGAAGTCGCTGACAAAGGACAATTTCTCGTCCTTTTGCCAAAACTTTGCGATTTGATGAAAAAAGAAGACCTTCTCCTCGAACATTTATTGCTCGAACTTCGCGATCCGAATCTGAAAAAGGAAGTGCGTGCGCAGCTTTTGGAGGATATCGAAAAGAGCCGCATTCGTGCGCAAGCCTACTTGCGAAGATTCTGCTGTCGACACAATATCATCGAAGATTTTGGCGAAGTCATCTTAGCTGGATATGACCGCTTCTTGCACCTCGAAAAAGAAATCCATGAACTCACGCCGCGTGCTGAAAAAAATAAATTTGCCGCCGCTAAGCTGGCTGCCGCCAAACGCAAATTGTATAAGCGAGAACTGGCCGCGGGTCGCAATCTTGAGGAATTCAAAAAAGACGTCCGAATGTTGCAGCGCTGGATGGATAAGAGTCAGGAAGCTAAGCGCGAAATGGTCGAATCCAACCTCCGGTTGGTCATTTCGATCGCGAAAAAATACACCAACCGCGGACTTTCCTTCCTCGATTTGATCCAAGAAGGAAATATGGGCCTGATGAAAGCCGTAGAAAAATTCGAATATCGCCGCGGATATAAGTTTTCAACCTATGCGACTTGGTGGATTCGCCAAGCCGTAACGCGCGCTATTGCCGACCAAGCTCGCACGATCCGAATCCCTGTCCACATGATTGAGACAATCAATAAAGTCCTTCGCGGGGCAAAAAAATTGATGATGGAAACGGGCCGTGAGCCCACGCCAGAAGAATTGGCGAATGAACTCGGCCTAACTCCAGAACGAGTTCGGGAAATCTATAAAATCGCCCAGCACCCAATCTCTCTCCAAGCTGAGGTCGGTGACGGTGGCGAGAGCCAATTCGGCGACTTCCTCGAAGACACCGCGATCGAATCTCCTGCGGAAGCGACGGGCTATGCGATCCTAAAAGACAAGATGGGCGAAGTTCTTGCAACTCTCACAGACCGGGAGAGAACTGTGCTTATTGAACGCTTTGGACTTTTGGACGGCAAGCCAAAGACCTTGGAAGAGGTCGGCGTTCGCTTTAAAGTCACTCGCGAGCGAGTGCGTCAAATCGAAGCCAAAGCGCTTCGGAAGATGCGCCACCCAACGAGAGCGAAACAACTCCAGGCTTTCTTGGATCTCCTGGAAGGCGAGTAAGGGAGAAACGTTGGAGCGTATCGGAGTCGAACCGATGACCTCAACAATGCCATTGTTGCGCTCTACCAAATGAGCTAACGCCCCGTTTAAGAACCTCAAATTCTAGGAGGATTCCCCATTTTGATGCAAGATATTCAGCGGATCGGGTATTTTATTTGGTTTGAGGTGACAAATGTTTTTTGATGATGTACCCGAAGGAGCCCCGGATCCGATCTTTGGACTGCTCGGAGCTTTTGAAGCGGAGACCTGCGCGAAAAAAGTCAACTTAATGGTTGGGATTTTCAAAGATGAACACCTTCACTCGGAGTTATTGCCCGTTGTCCGGCAGGCAAAGGAAAAAATGCTTTCCTCAGATCTGTTGGCGGATTATCTGTCGATGGATGGGATCGCGGAATTTGGCCAAATAGTCGGAGAGTTATTATTCGGGAAAAAGAATTGGGGGCAGCATCATGAACGGATCTACGCCGCTCAATCGATCGGTGGGACGGGGGCTCTGCGGGTCGGCGCCGATTTTTTAGCGCAAGCAATAGGAAAAAAAGTCTACCTTCCCCAGCCGACATGGCCGAATCACCGGAGTATTTTTGAAAAGGCCGGGTTCGAAGTGAATCCTTTGAACTATTACAATCGGGAAATTCACAAGTTTGATCGCGATACTTTTCTCCGATTCTTAAGAGAAGTAGAGCCGAAGAGCGTTGTTCTTTTCCATGCCGCTTGCCATAATCCTACAGGAAGCGATCCATCCTTGGAGGATTGGAAAGAGATCTCGCAGGTTTGCAAAGAAAAGTCCCTTTTCCCCTTTTTCGACTGCGCCTATCAGGGACTTGGCGATGGAGTGGACGAGGATGCAAAGGCAGTCCGCTTGTTCTTAGAAGAAGGCCATGAATTATTAGTCGCTTATTCTTGTTCAAAGAACTTTAGCCTCTATTGCCAACGGACCGGTGTTCTTTTTGCCGTTTGTCCGAATGGAGCCATCAAAAAGCGGGTAGGCAGTCAGATCAAACGGATTATTCGGCCCATGTATTCAAATCCCCCTGCTCATGGGGCAAGGATTGTACTAAAAATCTTGAAAGATCCGGGTTTATCTGCCGATTGGCAAAAGCAAATAGGGCAAATGCGTCACCGTATTTCTGTTGCGAGAGAGACCCTGACCCAGAGGCTTTTAGCAAAGTCCAAGACATCGGATTTCTCTTTCCTAAAGCACCACAAGGGAATGTTTTCCTACCTCGATCTAAATAAGATCCAAGTTCAGGAATTGATCGACAAATACGGCGTTTATACGCTCGAAAGCGGGCGGATCAACGTAGCGGGATTGACCCATGAAAACATCGATTTCGTAGTTGATAGCGTGATAGCCGTGTGTGAAAAGTGACGAGTTCTTCTTTTATACTGCCATTGATTTTACTCTCACTCATCAGCCTGCCTCAGAATGCATCCGATCAAATACGCTCCCGAACGGTTACCGCGATCTTTCCATTTTGGACCTCGCTCCGAAAACCGGTAGAGCCTGATTCACAAGAACTCAAAAGCTTGCAGCTTGAAAATCATCAGCTTCGCAGCCAATTGGATTTTGTCTATGAATGGCTTGGATCTG
>CAZFWE010000039.1:0-3528 GCA_964522685.1 uncultured bacterium
GGATGCGGCAGCTTTCATCGTCAGTAAGCTAAACGAGCTGTGGCAAAAGGAGGGATTGGATCACCATGACTGGAATTGAACTAATAGCCGCCGAAAGGCAACGACAGATTGAGAGTGAGGGCTATAGCGCCTCGCATGACGACAGTCTTCGCAGCGAGGAGTTACCGGTATCGGCGGCTTGCTATGCGCTTCTGGAACAGTCCCGGTATAACCCCGCCGTGAAGGATTTTTTGCGCCAAGCCGAGCCTCATGGCAGTTGCAAACTCAAGCCGTCACCCGATAACCCTATCCGCGAACTGACCAAGGCCGGCTACCAGATCCAGGCTCTGCAGCCCGTTGACCAATTCCCCCATACCTACCACATTGAAAATATCGCTTTACTTGTCAGATAAGACATTTTCAGGCATTCTTGAGAAGAATTTTTTAAAATAGGATTTATCTATGAAACTACTGTCATTTTTTGCTTTCCCAGCGGCTATTTTTGCCCAAGATGCAACGCCCGTGTCTGCGAGCGGCGGACTTTCTCAGACGCTCATCATGATCGGGGTTGCTCTCGTATTCTTCTATTTCATTCTCTGGAGACCGGAGCAAAAACGACGTAAAGCCGCAGAGAGCATGCGCAGTACATTGAAAAAAGGGGATAAAGTGACCGCGATGGCGATCCTCGGCACGATTGACCGAGTGAATGAGCAAACCGTTGTCCTCAAGATGATCGATGGCGCTAAAGTTGAAATGCTAAAGGCTTCCATCACCGACGTACAACCGGCTGCAGAAACAACGCCATCAGAAGCTTAAAATTCTTCATCATCGCTTATGGTAGCAGTGAAAAGCCATCATATCCGTTGATTTTCGATTTAAATTCCTCTTCACCTGAAGAGATTTCGTCGATTCTCGATAGCTCCGGCGAGAAGCTAGGCGTTTCTTTTTCTGAGCGTAGACTGCTCAAAAAGGGAGAAAATGTCTTGCTGTCTCGCGAGTCTGGACTCTCTAAAAGCGCTTCGCGGGCTACCGAATGAGCGGTAGCAGATTCTTTGAGGACTTTTCGAATACTTGTTGGATTCGTTGCACCAAATGTTCGACTTGTAGTTACCGGCTTTCTTCTCTGTGACTCTCTCTCTAATTGGGATAAATGGCCCCGTAGCATCTCATTGTTTTCTTGAGCTTTTTGTAATGCACTAGTAACCTGGGTTGTGAATTTGACGGCTAGCTCGAGCTGTCCCTGAAGAATTCTGACATCTTTCGGCAAAAGTGCTTTGTCCGTTGGATTGGAAGGGGTATCACTCAAGTATTGAATGACTGTTTTCTCTAGCTCAATCGTTGATGGTTGGCCGATTAGACTTTGACTGGATGGGTTCATGGAGGTCTTGCTGATCTTCGAAAGCAGTTTTCGCTTTTCGAGCCGTGCTGCTTCCAGAGCATTTTTTGCTTCGTTAAGCCTTTCTCTCTCCTCGTTTAGTCTCGCATAAATTTCGTCTGCTTTTATTGTTAGTTGCTTTTGGGAGAGATCCTCGAATGCTGCATAACCCTCTTGTTTTTTCCTCTCACGTTTAGCCAATCGCTCTTGAAGCTGCCTATTGTGATCATTGACACGCCTTTTTTGAGCTTCAACTTCTTGAGTTAATGTCGAGGATTTGATGCGCTGTCTTTGAAGAGAGCTGAGCATCCATGGCGCTGGTCTATCCATTTCCTCTGGATTAAAAGGCTCATCAGCTAAGCACTGATTGACAGAACTTTCTAGCTTTGGATTTTGTGTGTATTTTAGATTTTCACGTTTAGCTGTCGGAGTTAGCTTGGAAAGGCCCGTAATTAGTTTGTGTTCTCTCTCGTTTGCTTGTTCTAATTCTCTTTTTGCTTTTTTAAGGGATTTTCTTTCATGAGTCACTGCCTCATACAATTGTGCAGAACTTAGGTTGGCTGGGTGTAGTGAGTTTCGGAGATCTGCAATTCGTTGTTCTTGTAGTTCTTGGACCTTTGCCTTCGAAGAACGGCTCGCAGCTCTCTTTGCTATTTCCGCCAATACCTGATCTTGAACTTGTTGGATCTCTTTGGCATTTGCAATTGCGCGGGCGTATTTCTTGATTCTTGTGTCGGGAGTCCCCTCTGCTAGGGTTGGAGTAACTTCTTTCGTTTGCTCAATCAGTTGATCTTCCAGACGTGCTATTTCCCTTTCAGCCCTTTTTTGGTCAGATTCTAGGAGTTTGCTTAAGCCAGTACGATGTCTAGTCACCTGTGTTGTGAAGTTCTTTTCCTCTTTTTGCTTCTTTTCGGGGCTTCCTAAATCATTCCATTCCCTTTCCAGCTTTTTTAATCTATCTTCCCGAGAAAGAGGTTCATTAAAAAAGAGCAACGTTTGCTCAAGTTCCTCAAGATCACGCTTCAGCATAGCGTCTTTATCCAATGAAGAAACAAGAGAGTCTTCAGCCTCTTCTTTCCCCTTTGGTGAATCAATAGAACTGTTCGAGATGCTGATAGGAGAGTGAGATCCCGCTAATTCCATTTGTATAGGTGGAGGAGTTCTTACAGTGAAGTGTTCTTGTTGCCCAACAACTTTCTGGACTCGTTTTTCAGGTGAAACAATAGAGACATTTTCATGTTTGCTATCGGTAGAGCTAGATAATGGTGTGTCAACACATTCTCGTGCATTTTGAGAGGAGTCTAGTCCTGTTACGTCTCGTTCGTCCAATCTTCGATGAAGATTCTTAATTTCAAGCTTTTGCTTGTTTGATTCTAATTCGTAATTGTCCCGAAGCCTTAGGATTTGAAGATCGTGGATAGCCTGGGCTTGATCAAGAATGATTTTATTTTGTGCTAAAAGAGACTTTGCGTGTGGACTTAGATCTGTGGCAGATGTCGGTAATGGGTGTATGGCCGCTGAATCTTCTGATTCGACAGCCTCGACATCATTGCTCGTTGATTCAAGTGTGCCCTCCTTTTCTTCTTCCATTGGGGATCGAGTTAGATCTGCAGTAGAGTCGGGTTTTTTTCTAGCAGGGGAAAGGGTTGGAGCTGGGATTTCTGATTCGGAAGATTTCGAATCATCACTCGTTGATTCTTCTGTCATCAGGGAAGTATTATTAGATTGATTCGTTAGCTTGGTTTGCTCCATTTTTTCACTCCGTTTTTTATCCGGAGTCTTGACTTCTAGAGAAGAAGGCTCTGCTAGAGTTTCCCGCAGGAGATCGACAGTTTCCTCAAGCTGCTGAATTCGTCTCTCATATGCAATGATCGGTTGAACCGTACGGTCCTGTAAAGAAGATTGTGGAGCCGTCATGGCATGAGAAGGCAGCTTGTCGATAAGGCGTTTGCAAAGATCAGCATATCGTTGTTCTGATTGCTCCAATGCCGTTAAAAGCCGCTCTTCAGTAACTGCAGCTCGCTTTTCCGCACGCTTCAAAACTTTTGCGAAAAATTTATAGGGAGGCAGGCTTAAGTGTTCAGACTCACTTTCGGAAATAGCAGGGCTAGAAGAACTTGATAAATTTCTAGGCTCACTTGAAACGTTTGGCCTTCTTTTAGGCCCAGTCGGCG
>CAZFWE010000039.1:3538-10256 GCA_964522685.1 uncultured bacterium
TGAGGTTTTGATATCGCATAGCTCTCTGATGATCTCGTGGGTTTTCTCATCCTTAAATATTTTACGTAATTGATTGTCATCGAGTGAATTTTCACCACGTTTGAGTGGAACCCCTTTGCTGTGATCATCTTTTTCAAGAAAAACTGTTAAGCAGGGAGTATTTGAACTACTGTAGTTTAAAAAACGAAGATTGTCTCCGGAAGAAAGCCTAAGATCCTGTATAAAATCCCGATATTCGGGAATCTCTTTCAATTGCTTCAACAATTCGCTCTGGCGAGCATCGAGAGTCTTCCACGTAGGGGCTCCACTAATAGAAGTAACTTGTCCGGGTCCATTTATTGTAGGCATAATCCTGCTTTTGTTATTAAATTTACTATGTTTATTAAATTAATATTATATTAGAATTAATTATAAAGCGCAAGCTATAAAATCTACTTAAGTGTGCAAATATTATTTTATTTACAAAGAATTTTTACATCGTCAAGGATCTCGCCATTGAGGTCTAAGGCTTTGATGGAAGCGGATTTCGCGTCTAATTCGACGAAATAGACATTATTCTTCCGGGCGCGCTGGTCTAAATACCAGTGGTTGAACGCCTTACGAGGATGAGTTCCCCAGCATCCATCGCCAAAATAGAGGGTTCCTTTAGGGTCGATGGCGCCAGCTTTTAGGGGATATGTTTTTTTATAGGCATGGCTGTGGTGCTCGAAAGCGGCCTGGACTTGGTTCTTATCAAAAAGGGGACACCAATTATCCCGGATTTTTTTGCATGTAAGGCCATTATAGGAATAGTGGGAGGGATAGGCTCCCTCGTGATAGATGGCAAAGAGGTAGGAGGCTGAATGGCGTGAAGAGAGGGCTTTTTTGAGCCAGAGAGTTTGCCGTCCATCGATGGGATGGAAGTGGCCTGTGTCGAGAAGGATAAGGCTAAGGTAGGAGCCGAAGTCGATCGCGCGGTAAAGTTCTTTTTTGGGAAAGGCGAACAGGCTGAAGAAGGTTTCGTAATTGTCGGGGGTGATGTCATGGTTGCCGGGAACGACCAGGAAGGGGATCAGGCGGTTATTTGCTGCGACGAGGGTATCTTTCCAATCGGCGAGAAAATTGCACCACTGGCGCGAAGGACTTGTTAATAGATTCATCGCAAGGGGGCGTCCAAGTGCATAGGCGAGGTCGCCGCCGAGAACGGCAAAAAGAGGATCAAGCTTGGGGAGATTTTTACTCATTTGTCGGAAAATTTTCGGCGAAAGATACAGATCGCCGCCGATGATGAAACGAAGAGGCGAGGTCAGAAGCGCTGGGGCTGTTCGGAATGTGTAGACATCGGATTCTTCGTTGATCTGGAAGCTGTATTCGGTATCGGGTTCGAGATTTTCAAGGATGGCGGTGTGGATGAAGAGGTCTTCATCGGGAAAAAGATGGTGAGTCCCGATGCAGGTGGCGTTTTCTCCATCGGGTTTTTGGTAGAGGATGAGATCTTCTTCGAGATCGCTATGCCACTGGATGGTCATGGTGGTGGTGGGATCTCCATACCAGCTTAGGTAGAGCGCAGTGATGTTCTCATTGGAATAAAGCGCAGCTGCTAGAAGGAAGAGAAATAGAAGGGGAGCTCTCATTTCCTCAACGTAGCAAACTGGCTAGTTTGTTGGGAGTTCCAAAATTAATTTTACAGGTTTCCGCATTTCTGTGTATGTGGTATTCTATAGGAAAAAGGAGAAAAAATGAACACAAAAACAGCTAGACTTACCATAGATTTGCCTAGAGCAGATCACAAGCGTTTAAAAACGGCAGCGTCTATGATTGGTACTTCGATGAAAGATCTTGTTCTTATGAGTGTCGAGGAATTTATGCACCGCAAG
This sequence comes from uncultured bacterium, assembly GCA_964522685.1. Taxonomy (GTDB): domain Bacteria; phylum Chlamydiota; class Chlamydiia; order Chlamydiales; family SM23-39; genus CAITMJ01. The sequence continues at coordinate 5,395 of CAZFWE010000039.1, forward strand.
CCAAATAAAGTGACGGTAAAGGCTATAAAACAATCCGCAGCGGGCAAAAATCTTAAGAAATTCAAAAGCTTAGAAGATCTTTTTGAGGATCTTGGCATCTAATACTTATTCCAGTAAGGACTACTCAATTCAAAAGGGATGTTAAGTTGGCCGAAAGACGGGGAAGAGGCCTGCCGAAGCTTCGAATCATCATGACGAAGCTAGCCAAGAAAGAGAACCTCGATTCCAAATTTCGAGATCACAAGCTAACGGGTGACTACGAAAATCACCGAGAATGTCATGTAGAGCCTGATTGGCTATTAATCTACCGAGTGACTGCTAAAGAGATCCTATACGTTAGAACTGGAACTCATTCCGATCTTTTCAAAAAATAGACACTAAACCAGCTCATAGCAACCCAGCTAGTTTTTCCAAAATGGTGGTTTGTTGAGAGATCACCCGTTCGGTTGCGGCCGAATCCAATTCTTTGATGGAGAGGAGCGAAAGGTCGTAGAGATGCCGCGCAAGATCGGTGGCGATATCGGGCTGCTTATTTTGAAGGCGGAAGATCGTCTGGATGAGTTTGTTGTTCGTGTTGACGACGAAGTTTCTTTTCGAAAGGAGATTCGGGATAGATTTGCCTTGTGTCAATGCCATGTAGTCGCGAAAGCGACGCTCTTCTTCGTTGAGGATGATCAGGCCAGGGAGTTCGTCGGAAGCGAGGCTTTTGGCTTCGACTTCGACTTCAGTCTGATCGATTGCTCGTCGGATAAAATCGGCGATCCGTGCACTTTCTGTTTTACCATCCGCGTCTAAGAGGTTTTTTTCGCGGGCGGTATCGAGGATTTCAGGCCCTAAATGGCCATCGATGCGCTGGAATTTACAGGAGTGCTTCTCTTCTAGAAGGTTGACAACGGCGGTGTCGATATAGGCGTTGGCGTAGAGAAATTCGATTTTTTTCTCTTTGTAGATATTGAGGACAGGGCCGCTTCGATCTTCAGCCGCATAGAGGACTTTGCCTCCCGGATTGCGCTCGAGATATTCGGCGGCCGTTGTCCAAGAGTTTTCTCCATTTTTCCAAATGAGTAGATCGCGGACCTTTTCGAAGAATTTGTCGTCTTGCAAGGCGCCGAGCTTGATGATCATTTCGATGTCGGGCCAAAAGTCGATAAACTTTTGCCGGTCGGTTCGATAGAGGGTTGCAAGTCGATCGGAAACTTTTTTTGAAATATGGGAGTTGAGCTGTCGGACGTTTTTATCGACTTGCAAGTAAGAGCGGGAGACGTTGAGCGGAATGTCGGGGCTATCGATGGCTCCGCGGAGAATGGTGAGATAGTCGGGCAGGATGTCTTTGCAGTTGTCGGAGACGAAAACGCGGTTGCAGAACAGTTGAATCGTGCTTTCTTTTGCGTCGAAGCGGCGATGGAGTTTTGGGAAGTAAAGGATCCCTTTGAGATTGAATGGATAATCGACGTTGAGGTGGATCCAAAAGATCGGTTCCGGATCCATCGGGAAAAGGGTGCGGTAGAATTCGAGGTATTCCTTATCAGTGCATTCGGCGGCATTCTTTAGCCAAAGGGGCGACTGGTTGCCGATCGGCTGGCCGTTGAGCTCGATGGGGAAAGGGAGGAATTTGCAATGGCGGTTCAAGAGTTCGCGGATTTTAGACTCTTCGAGATATTCGAGGCTTTCCTCGTCGATGTGAAGGGTGATTTCTGTCCCGCGGATCTCTCGGTTGCCCAGGTCTATCGAATAGGAAGAGGTGCCGTCACAAGTCCAAAAGGCGGCGGGAGCATCAGTGTAGGAGCGGGTATCGAGTTCGACTTTCGAGGCGACCATGTACGCGGAGTAAAATCCGAGCCCAAAGTGGCCGATGATTGGATCTTTTTCCGTTTGGGTTTTGTATTTGTCGACGAATTCTTCTGCGCCGGAAAAGGCGATTTGGGCGATGTACTTTTCCACTTCTTCTGCAGTCATCCCGATGCCGGTATCGGCAATGGAAATGGTTTTAGCGGCTTTGTCGATCCGAATAGAGATCGAACCGGGCTCTTCGCCTAGCAGAATTTTTACTTTATTCAGGGCGTCGCAAGCGTTTGAGACGAGTTCTCGGAGGAAGATATCCTTATCTGAATAGAGCCATTTTTTGATGATCGGGAGAATGTTTTCTGAATGGATTGAAAGAGTTTTTTGCTGCATGGAGGAGCCTTTGTTTTTTTAAGGCATTTTACCCTAGAAAAGGTCTTGTCGTCAATGGTCTGAAATAGGTAATCTGACTATGTTATGAAGATTCAAGCATCCCAACTAAACTTTACGATCGGCGATATCGATGGAAATACCCGTAAAATTCTCTCCGCCCTCGAACGAGCGAAGAAGAATGGAGTCGATGTCGTTCTATTTTCGGAGCTTTCGATCACAGGCTATTCACCAGAAGATCTGCTGCTCGATCTTTCAATGATCGATGCCGCGGAAAAAAAATTGCGAGAGATCGGAGCTGCGACCAAAGGATTATTCGTAGCGGTCGGTGTGCCGCGGAGAAATCCGAGAAAGAAGGAAAAGCCCCTCTGCAATAGCGCGGCGATTTTTATCGATGGAGAACTCGTCGGATTCAAAGACAAGATACTGCTTCCGACGTACGATGTATTCGACGAGCGACGGTATTTCGAGCCGGGAAAAGAGCAGACTGTGTTCGAGTATCTCGGCCGAAGGATCGGCGTGATCATCTGCGAGGATGCATGGCAGCACGGGGGTGGGATCGGCTTTTCCGATTATATCCGGGATCCTGTGGCAGAATATGCAGAAGCAGGGATCGATCTTCTTCTGAATCTGTCCGCCTCTCCCTACTATTATAAACGGGAAGACATCCGCTCTGGGATATTCTCTATGTGTGCGAAGACGCTCCGATGCCCAGTGATCTTCTGCAATCAGGTGGGCGCCAACGATCAGATTGTCTTCGACGGCCACAGTTTTTATATGAATGAAAAAGGGGATTTGATCCAGATCGCCAAGGGCTTTGCCGAGGATGATCTTTTGATCGATCTGTCACTGCATGTGTGCGGATGGGCCAAGCCGCGAAACGGGATCGCGGACTTGTATGCGGCGCTCGTGATGGGCGTTCGCGATTATTTCCAAAAACAGGGATTTACCAAGGCGATATTGGGTCTTTCCGGTGGAATCGATTCTGCCCTCATCGCTTGCATCGCTAAAGAGGCGCTTGGAAAAGAAAATGTGAATGCATTTGCCCTGCCATCGCGCTTTTCATCTCCTGAGAGTTATACCGATGCGGCGCAGTTAAGTGCCAATTTAGGGATCTCACTGGAGAAAATTTCAATCGACGACATGTATCAGCATTATCTGAATCTACTGGAGCCTTATTTTACCGGCTGCAAGCCGGATATCACCGAGGAAAATCTTCAGTCGCGCATCCGCGGTCAAATTTTGATGGCTTTTTCCAATAAGTTCTCTTCGATCTTGCTCAATACGGGCAATAAGAGCGAGATATCGATGGGATATACCACTTTGTACGGCGATATGGCGGGAGGCCTCGGCGTCTTGCACGATGTCACAAAGCTGCATGTGTATGAACTGGCCCGTTTCGTCAATGCAGAAAAGGAGATTATTCCTGAGGCGATCCTCCAAAAAATCCCGACGGCGGAGCTAAGGCCGAATCAAAAGGACTCAGATACACTGCCTCCTTTCGAAATCCTCGATCCGGTTTTAGAAGATTATATTGAGGATCATCTCACGGCTCGAGAAATCGCCGACCAGCGCGGCCTTTCACTGGAATTCGTGCAGGATGTCATTCGGAAAATCCACGCAGCGGAATACAAACGGCGGCAAGCGCCAATCGGTATCCGCGTAACGCAGAAGGCGTTCAGCAAGGGGCGCAATATCCCTATTGTCCAGAAATGGGTGTAGTCCACGCAAAAGGAAGTACATCAGACAGCGATTTGGCTTTGTGTTTGAGCAATAAGACTCGGTCGAAGCCGACGGAGACGCCGCAGCAATCGGGGAAACGAGGACCGAGGGCTGAAAGGAATGCTTCGTCGGGGGCGTAGACGGATTTACCGGCGGCGGCACGAAGTTCGTTTTCTTCGGTGAAACGGCGGCGCAGTTCCTGATCATCGGGCAGTTCATGGTAGCCGTTAGAAAGCTCGACGCCTTCGTAATAAACTTCAAATCTCTCTGCGACGGGTTCTTTATTCCGTTCGATCAGTCGGGCAAGGGCGGCTTCATACGGGGGATAGTCGATCAAGACGGTGAGTTCTCCCTGGCCGAAATGAGGCTCGACGGCGTGTGTGAGGAGGAAATGGAGGAGGGCATCGCGAGGCCAGGAGGAAGATTCCGAAGAGATGTCGAATTGCTGCGCTTTCTCTAGGAGTTTTTCAAGAGGCTCTCTCGAGTAATCGATGCCGGCGTAGATCTCGAACGCTTCTCGATATCCGATTTTTCGGATGGGTAGCTGACCGAGGAAAAGAGAGATGAAATCGCAGGTTTCTTGAATCATTTCATCAAAAGTGATCCCGAGGCGGTACCACTCTGCCATTGTGAATTCGGGATTGTGCAAGCGGCCGATTTCACTTTGCCGGAATACGTGCCCTAAGAAATAGATGTCTCCGCAGCCTTCGGAAAGAAGGCGCTTCATGGCATATTCGGGCGAAGTGTGCAAATAGCCGGTCTGTCGAAAGGCAACCTCCGCTGGAATGACATCGATATTGGAATCGATTGCTGCAAAAGGGCTGAGCGCGCAAGGATCTACTTCGATTGCACCACGCTGCGCAAAAAAGGCTCTCGCTTTTGCGAGCATTTCTGCTCGGGCCCTAATCGTTGACGCGGGAAGCATACTCGCCAGTTCGGGTATCCACTTTTACTTTTTCGCCTTCGTC
>CAZFWE010000040.1:0-10140 GCA_964522685.1 uncultured bacterium
ATACTCGTAAAATGCCTGGGATGATGGTTCCTGCGATTACCCCGATCGTGCTAAACCATGCAGAAGTCTTGAACCCAAAGTAGTTGAAAACCGTAAATCCCCAAAATCCGATGAGGACAACGGTCATGAGGAAAATTTTGTTGTCGGCAAGAGCTGGATTGAAGAGGAACGCGAGCGCGCTGGCGGTAAAGGAAAGAATCGCAGGGAACCACGTCGCGTTGTGGATCCATTGCATCCAAACAGCAAAAAATCCCCATCCGGGGCCAAACGCTTCTTTCACCCAAATATAAATCCCACCGGTTTCAGACCAACCAGTCGCAAGCTCAGCAGAAATCAATGCTGCTGGGAATAAAAAGAACAGAGCGACCAATAGGTAAAAAAATGCGGATTCCCACCCATATTCGGCAATGATTGGGAGATGGCGGAGCGATGCCATGACTGAGAGGTTTAACATGGCTAGAATGAAGACGTTGATAAATCGGCGTGAAGAAATTTGCAACCCAAAACTCCCGTTTTTGGTATAGGTATAATTTGGTTAGAAATTGATGGCAAGGAGAGTATTTATGAGGGAGAAAAAAAAGCGAGCTATCCAGAAAGAGGAAAGGATAAGCAGGGAGAACAGTCTTCCATTGTTCGAAGAAAACCGGATGCTCGACGATCATGGTGACGCGATCATTGGCGGAAGAGATAAAAAACCCGTCACCAAGGCATTTTAAATGGCTATTCGAATTTCGCGCAGAGAAGTGCTTAATAATATCATCCGGCTCAAAGATAAATTATCGGATGAAAAAGAAGACTTTAACCAAGGAAAATGGGGAAAGCGATTCTATCGAGCGCTTCTCAATCGGCAGACAGGAGATCTCCGCTTTCTCGATGAAAAAGCGCAAATAGTTCCATCAACGGAGTGGCAAGAGATTCAAATCGACGTGGAAGGGAATGCAAATCAGCCAGCCCATTTTGATGTCCGAGACAGAAAAAATCAGCCTTTAAAGTCGAAGGGAGTTACTCCTTTGGCTTGGCGTATTATGGCTGAAACTCTGGAGACACTCAATTTGATCGCTGCGCACCATCCGCCGTTAAAAAGGGATCTTCTCCCCGAAGAGGCTGCTCTCGAAGATCTTTCCGAAATCCATCTTGTTCAGAGCAAAGATAACATTGAAGAAATGCCCGGCTGGAAAGGAGATATCGATCGGATCGATGCGGAGCTGCACCTTGAGCAGCAACCGGCAGGAACATATCTTTTGCGCCACGCTGGAAACATGACTCAATTACTCGCCTCCAATCTTGCAAAATCAAACCAAACGAAGGTGGACCCTTATCTGATTACGATCAAAGACGTCGACAACAAGATGGCCGAACAACTCATTTTACAGACAGATCAAGGCTGGACGATCTATCGGGACAATCCGAATCTAAATGATACGAAATACTACTCGTATTTTAGCTCTTTTCATGAGGCTTTAAGAAATCTTGAACCAAGGGCTAAAATGGCTCTAAAGGACTGACAGCTTCTAAGACTTTTTCCACTTCGCGCTTTGGGCCAAGAGAAAGAGGAGCATTCCGCCGCTTAAGACGCAGAGAAGGGCAGGAATGGTTTGGTGGCTCATCGTATAGCGTACTCCGAAGGTCACGACTAAGCTAAGTGTTAGGAAGGTCGAAGTGTAGATCCCAATTTTTATTTTCGCAAAAAGAAGAAGAGCGCTACCGACAATCAGGAGACCGAAGCCCCCTCCCATAATCAAAGAGATCAAGCTTTCTTTTCTTAAGTAAGCTGCTATCCCGATAACTATGAGCAAGAGCCCGTAAAATAAAACGATCCAGCAAGTGGTTTTTTTGAACATAGTTCCTCAAGGGTTGGCAATGCAAAGCACCATATTGGTGCTGATTAAATAAAATGTCCAGATCAAGGGAAGAAAAAAAAGCGCGCCTGCAATTTTTTCTTTTTTCCAAAAAAGTACAGAAAGAAGAACATCTGTACTCATCCACAGAAGCAAGGCAAATAGAGCAGGCAATGCTTCATGTCCTTTGAAAAGGCTTAAACCCCAGATCGATTCCAAAACAAACATCGAAAGAAATAGAGAGAGCTCCAGTTTAAGCACTCGAAGTGAAAAAGAGCGCCAAAGAGTCCAAAATGAAATGGCGAGAGAGCTGTGCACGGCGGTAAGCGCTAAGAAATTGTAAGAATCTGAAAATTTCCAAAAAGGGGTGTTCAAAGAAGCGATCCATTCGCTTCCTTCCGTAAAAAAAGACTTTTCAAGCATTGCGAAAAGAAATGATCCAAGAGCGATAATCCCAAGCCCTACAGTCTGCTCGGCAAGAGTGCGGCGGCTTGGTTTTAAAAATGAACGTGACGATATCAATTGATCCATGGAGGCCTATTTTTCTATTTTAAAGATTTACCTGAAAGTAGATTTTTTTTGAACACTGACGTTTTCTTGCAAAGTCAAGTTCAAGAGCGGTATAGTACTGGCGATGACTACGATTCTATTGAGAAAAGATCAAATCGAGGAGGCTGTTTCTATCCTCAAACAAGGAGAGCCGGTGGCCATTCCGACGGAAACCGTATACGGGCTCGCGGCTCCGATCTTTCATCTCGAGGCGGTAAAAAAAATATTTACTTTGAAGAAAAGGCCCGCCGACAATCCTCTAATCGCTCATATCTCTTCGATGGCTATGGTTGAAATGATCGCTGAAGATACCCCCGATTCTTTTATTCGTTTGAGCCGCATTTTTTGGCCGGGTCCTTTGGCGATGATTCTCCGGAAAAAAGAGAGCGTGCCGATGCTTGTTTCAGGCGGCCACGCCAGCATTGCTGTGAGAATGCCCTCTCATTCGGCGGCTCTGAAGATTATTGAAAGGGTAGGAGAGCCTCTTGTAGCTCCTTCTGCGAACATCTCAGGAAGACCAAGTCCGACCACAATTCAGGATGTCTTAGAAGATTTAAACGGTCCTTTAAGGGCGGTCCTTGACGGGGGGAGCTGTGAATTGGGAATCGAGTCAACGGTTTTAAGCCTAGTGCATGAAGTTCCGATGCTTCTTCGTCCGGGGGCTATCACAAAAGAACAAATCGAGGACGTTTTACAGAGGAAGATCTCGACTTCTCAAAAAGATGAGCCTGCTCTTTCTCCGGGCATGAAGTACCGGCACTACGCCCCAAAGGCGAAAATTCAGATTGTCGAGTACCTTCCAGCGGGAGCCCGATTTGTTTTGTCGAGAGAATCGGGTACGTTGAACCAACGATCCTTTTATGCATCATTAAGGGAAGCTGATCGGAGAGGCGTTGATATAATTTGGGTTCTTCTCGATCCTATTTCTAAAAGAGACGACGCGCTAATGAATCGCCTCTTTCGAGCTGCGGGTATACACAAATGAATTCAAAAGTTGGTTTTTGGTAGCAAATTTTTGTCTCCGGGCTAAACTCCCAATTTTTTGCATTCATTTGTGTATATTAATACCAATCCCAACAAATAATTTCTTATTTGAGCGCGTCAAAGCGCGTATAATCGACCAACGCAAATGGATGCATATTGCATTAATACGCACCCATTTGCGTAGCCTGCCTGTCGATCGAGTCTACGCAGCTTTCACGCAGCTCAAATAAGGCATTTATTTACTGGGATTGGTATAACCTCTAAAAATAGCTTTGCAATGGCTTTCTTTTTTTTTATACTCAAGATTATGAAGAAGCAGAAAGCCATTGAGCCTACGGAGATCCTCATCGAGGGCGATGGGACGGTTCATGAAAAACCGGCGATTGCAAATCCGTGGCTCCGCTTTTTGGCGCGAATGTTCGATTATTCTCTTTTTTTCATGGTCCTGTGGAGCATCTCTTCGGGAAAGATTGAATCAACTTCCCTAGTCCCTTTCGAATATTTTTTGTGGATTCCCTTGGAAGCGGCTTTTTTGCGATGGGTAGGAACCTCGCCCGGAAAATGGATTCTAGGAATCAAACTTCAGCAAGGAAGGCTTCAGCACCTTGATTATCTGACCGCATTAAGAAGGAGTTTTCATGTTTGGTTTCGAGGCCTTGGAATGGGGATTCCCTTTCTGAATGTGATTTGTATGCTCGTTGCGTTTCAGCGCCTGAAGGCATTCAAGATCACTACTTGGGATCGAGATGACCATATCCATATTTCCTATTGCCGAATTGGAAAATGGCGCATTTTGTTAGCAGCGGCCATAGCGGTAGCGGGTTTAGGCTTTTATTTTACGCAGCGTCCCTAAAAGAGTTTTGCAAAAAAAGAATGCTTAACATTCATTCCTCCTGAGTGGAAGAGCTCCACGTTAAATAAGTAGATAAGAGGCCCAGGCATGCAATGACGATCGCAGCCCAATGAAAGACGTTATGCATTGGAAATGTAGGTTTTTCTATGTATTTTAATACCCAGATATCAACAATTGCAACGCCGACAAAATATCCTCCCAGCATCAGGCACGTTCCCGTTTCTATGTAGGGAAGATAGTTTTCCTGCCCTGCGTCTCTACTGAGTTCGATCACTTCTTCTTCCATGAAGGAAAGAAGGATCGGAAAGATTGCCGCGCAGCTAATTCCTCCGAGAATAAGACTTAGCACAAATCCCGAAAGACTGGTTTGTTCATGATAGAAAAAAGTCGTAAGAATAAGAGCCAGGATTAAAAAAGGGAAAATTTTCTTCGGCGAGTAAAAATAAAGGGGAGTAAGAAGGGAGAGCTGGCCGATCATCATTGACAGCCAAAAAATTGAAACCAATCCTTTTGTCAGCGCCTGGCTTAAGAATTTCAAGAGGTATACCCCGCTCCAGACACCGAAAATGCTCTCTATGATGCCATAGGCGATGATTGAGATGATGAAAAAGCCTAGCCGATAGTGGAGTTCTTTCCAAAGAAGTGTCCCTTTTCGGAGATGGGCGAGATGTTTTGGAAATTCGGGATCGAAAAATTTTAGGCCGATATAGAGGATCGAGGCAACCATCAGCAAAATAGATAAGAAAAAAAAGCCATTGTTGAAATTCGCGGCTTTAAACGCATTGAAAAGTATGTTCGAAGCAAGATTCCCAAAATTGCAGAAAGCAAACATGATGATAAGAGCGATAATGACTCGCCCGGGAAATTCGATGACTAAATAAGTGATGATGGAATTTAAAACAGAGGTTAAAGCAACGCCAATGAAAAACATGCTTATGAAAACGAGGGTTAGACTGCCTCCCATGGAGATGCTGGCCCAAATGGTTGCAAGGCCGATCACATTGCAGAAAAGCCCTGCCATCAAAGTGAATTTTAAGGTGAAATTACGGACAAAAATTTGATGGAAAATAGAAGTAAGGATCACAACGGCATAGAATGAAAATTTCAAAGGCAGCAAGACCGGTATAAAGGCTTGATTCAAGAAGTTACCGTAGATCTGAAAAAAGGAAAAAATCATCATATGCGCAACCGTAATGAGTAGGAGTACTAGCGCAGTGAGATACCGAGATTCGATCTTGAAATAGGGATTTGGGACTTTTTTTTCATGCATAATGACTATTTTACAAATAACCGAGCTTATTATTTAAAAACAATATGAATGCTTCGGGCACGCACGGGCTCGGGCACGAAAGGCTTTCATTATTTACTGGAATTGGTATAAATGCGTATGAGCGATTGTTTCATTGACGTTTTTGACATTGGTTTATACGATCGAAAAAGAAAAAACATTCGAAGAAATTCAAAAATTTTGGGGCTAGAGATGGGATATTCAGAGATTCAAAAGTTGCTTGGCAAAAATGTGGAAGGCTTGCTGAATCATCAATGCAAGACCGTTTTAAAAGAGTCTCTTCATCTTCCTGGACCTGACTGGGTCGAGAGGATTTTTTCCAAGAGCGATCGAAATATCCGGGTCTTGCGCAACTTGCAATCAATCTTCAGCCATGGACGGTTGGCTGGAACGGGCTATGTTTCCATTTTGCCGGTAGATCAGGGGGTAGAGCATACAGCGGGGGCTTCTTTCGCCCCGAACTCTAAGTATTTTGATCCAGAGAATATCATCAAACTCGCAATCGAAGGAGGATGCAATGCGGTCGCAACGACGCTTGGTGTTTTAGGAAGCGTAGCCAGGTTTTATGCTCATAAAATCCCACTGATTTTAAAGTTCAACCACAATGAACTCCTCTCTTATCCAAATACCTATGACCAGACTCTATATGCGAGTGTACGCCAAGCGTATGAGATGGGCTGTGCGGCAGTTGGTGCAACGATTTATTTCGGTTCCTCGGAAAGCCGGCGCCAAATTTGGGAAGTCAGCCAAATGTTCGCACAAGCCCATGAGCTTGGCATGGGAACGATTCTTTGGTGCTATCTCCGCAATAATGCGTTCAAGGCTGATAAGGATTATCACGAAGCCGCAGATCTTACCGGGCAAGCAAATCATCTGGGAGCGACAATTGAAGCAGATATCCTCAAGCAAAAGCTTCCCATCACCAATGGCGGTTTTAAAGCGCTTAAATTCGGAAAAATATCGGAAAAAATGTACTCGAACCTCTCTTCCGATCATCCGATCGAACTGACTCGTTATCAGGTGATCAATGGATATATGGGAAGGAGCGGGTTGATTAACTCAGGAGGACCTTCTGGAGAAAATGATTTATCCGATGCGGCAATTACAGCTGTGATCAATAAACGGGCCGGGGGCATGGGGCTGATTTCTGGGCGTAAAGCCTTCCAAAAACCGATGAAAGACGGAATAGAGATCTTGCACACCATCCAAGATGTTTATCTCTCTAAAGAAATCACGATTGCGTAATTATACCAATCCCAGTAAATTTGGTATTACTTATCCCAAGGAAAGGGGGGGTAGGGGGAGGCTGGTAGAGGAGACTTCTCCTGAGCCGCTTGATTGATGATACCGGCGACCCCTCCGATAATTCCTTTCTGTTTTTGGAGTCTTCCCGCGGCGACAATGGCTGCGATTTTAGCGGTCGCGGAGATGGTGTCGAGCTGGGGCTCCTTGTAGTCCCCTGTCAAGGGGATTTGGAGGACGTACTTTGAAGAGATGCTCCGAATTCCAAAGGATTTCCCTAAAGTATCTGAAGGCACGCCAAGGATCATATCTAGGGTTTGTTTGATGAGCTCAGTTTGCCCCCAACCGCAGAGATGAATGGAATTGGCTAAGAGAGCGTCAACCCGTTCAAGGCCTAATACGCCATTTTCGAAGCTGAAATCAGCGCGGCCGAACCAAGCATCGACTTGATCGGTGTCCAATTTTCTTGTTTTTAGGAAAATGGAGAGATCGGAGAGATACTCCGCATTCTGAAGGCGAATCCGTCCAAGAGACAAGTTGCCCTTGCCGATTCTCAATTTCTCCAAAGAAAACGGACGTGGGAGGTAAAAATTTTCAGGAGAGACATTTAAAAAAATGGGATCTTCGCCTGTCACCGCGGCTTTATGATTGGTAAGAGTAAGGCTCATTTCCGGAGTGAGATTCAATGTGGCCATGAACGCTTTTTGAAGGGTAATGGAGTCTCTATTTATGATGGCGCCAATTGAAGCGGAGGCAGTAGGAGAAGAAAGATCGATCATGATCTTACCAGTTTTGTTTATCGCTGAAGCGGTTCCTTTTAGATCGAAGTTTGACCCGAGCGTAGCTTGAAGCAATCCTTTCGATTGTAAGATCCATTCGACAACGGCTGTCGGCATCTTAGTGATGTCGAAGGCAAATTTGAATTCATCTTGGTTAGTAGCAGTTCCCGTAATAGAAAATTTTCCGATCTCCTTCTGAGCTCGTGTGATTCCTGTGGCGTCAATTTTGGATCCTTCGACCCTTGCTTGGATGTTTTCAAGCGATGTTTGGTTTTGCGGTACTTGGATGCGGCCGCCGGTGAAAGTGAAATCTTTTCTGATTGCCCAAAGAGGAGAATTGGCATTGATTTCTTGGAAAAAACCGTCGAGTTGGTCTGTTTTGAATTTTACTCCGATCCCTTTTTGAGGCCCAAGCCAGGAGAGTCGAAGATGTTCGAGGTTGAGTTTAACATCGAGTTTTTTCTCTATGATGCGTAGGCTGATCTGCTTGAAGGGAGGAACGCTGGCTAAGTAGGGAAAGCAAAAAAGAACACCGATGAGAATGATAAGAGCTGCGACCCATTTTTTCATTGATGTTGTCTCATTTTGTGCACAATTGTTTCATTCGACTGTCACCGATTTGGCAAGATTGCGAGGTTGGTCAATGTCGCAACCTCGGATTTTCGCGATGTAATAAGCGAGAAGTTGCCCTGCCACGGTGGAAGTAAACGGGGCGAGCTCGTCAATAGTGGAAGTAAACGGGGCGAGCTCGTCAATAGTGGGCGGAAGCCAGAATGCGTCATCGGCAAATCTTCCAGCTTCTTCCATCCCTTCAGGAACAAAGGCGAGAATGGGAGCTCCTCGCGCTTTGACTTCCATGAGGTTGCTGAGAATTTTATCCTTTGTTTTCAGGTTCGCGCAAAAAGCGACAACCGGGAATTGAGGATTAATGAGCGCGATGGCTCCATGTTTGAGTTCTCCAGCAGGATAGCCATTCGCATTGACATACGAGATTTCTTTCAATTTAAGAGCAGCTTCGAGGCAGGTCGTGTACATATACCTCCGCCCCATGAAGAAAAAGTCATTAAAGGAGGCATATTTGGCCGCAAGTTTTTCCAATTGTCCGGCAGAGTCAATCACTTTTTGAATGTCAGCGGGCACTTTTTTCAATTCCTTAAAGAAAGAACGGGCGATTACCGGGTCTAGTCCGCGAATCCGGGCCATGTGCAGGGCCAAGAGAACTAGGACAGCAATTTGGGAAGTAAGAGCTTTGGTAGAACAGACGCTGATCTCGGGGCCCGCTTTTAGAAGAATGCATCCATCGGTTTCACGAGTTAAAGTTGAGTGTTTTACATTGCAAATACCAAGGGTTTTACATCCGGCCGTTTTGGCTGCTCGAAGGGCAGCGATCGTATCAGCGGTTTCTCCTGATTGGCTGATGGCAATAATGAGCGTATCCGGCGTGAAAAGCGGGGCTCGATATCTCGCTTCCGATGCGATTTCGCATGAAGTCGGAATTTTAGCCATTTCTTCAAAGTAATTCACGGCGATCGATCCGGCATTGGCAGAAGTCCCGCATCCGAGAATCCAAATTTTTTGGATTTTCTTCAATTCGGACTTCGTAAAATGGAAAGACTCAAAATCCACTTCAGCAGTCTCTTCATGGAATCTCCCCCAAATCGCTTTGAGAATAGTAGAGGGCTGTTCGTAGATTTCTTTCAGAAGATAGTGATCGAACCCCTCTTTGGAGGGAGCCGAATATTCCGTTTCAAATCGCTCTGTTTTTTTGATGATCAGATGTTGGCCTGCATTGAACACCTCAATAGTTCCTTTTTCGATCTTAGCCACTTCGTCGTCGCGTAAAAAGAAAATATCGAGACCCGCTCTACCAAATGCATTCAAGTCGGAGGAGAGATACGATTCGGTTTTTTTCTCGTCGGTTCCGACAGCTAATGGGCATTCGCGTGCAGCTGCAATGATTTGACCTGGATGATCATTGTGGATGACGGCAATCGCATAAATCCCTTTCAAAAGCGGGATTGTTTTTTGCACGGCCGCGGTCAAATCCCCTCTATAGAATTTGCCGATCAATTGAACGATCACCTCTGTATCTGTCTCTGAGGAAAATAAGACCCCTTCTCGAATTAGTTTTTCTCGCAATAAATGGCAGTTTTCAATGATGCCATTATGGACGATTGCGATTTTATTCTGCATGTCGAGATGGGGATGGGCATTTTGATCATTCACAATTCCATGCGTAGCCCACCGCGTGTGTCCGATGATTAGATCGAATTGCTCAATAGGTAGAGCAAGCAGTTCTTGCTTCAAGTTCGAAAGTTTTCCCGCTTTTTTGCGCTTTGTTATTGCACCTTTGCAAATGCCTGCGATGCCGGCCGAATCGTAGCCTCGATACTCAAGCTGTTCAAGTCCAGCTAAGCAGATCTTTAGAGGGTCTTGCGGACCGACATATCCAAAAATTCCACACATGAAAAATTTCCCCGCTTTGAATAAAGAGTACTCTAATTCTTATTTTTTTTCAGCGATGATGGCGAGGAAAAGTGGAAATTCAAGACGGGCCCGGTTTTCCGCTTTGGCACTGCCTCCCTCGCTTTTTTTATCAGAACTCCA
>CAZFWE010000041.1:0-10113 GCA_964522685.1 uncultured bacterium
AAAGATGCCAAAAATGGCAATTTTGGCAAGCAAATGGAGTTTTGAAAGAGGTCTAATTATGTCAAATATCATCCATTGCTCAAAATTTTAATTTTGAAAGAGGTCTAATGAAGAATTTTTTGGATTGCCTCATCGACAAGCTCGATCCCAATGAGCTCTATTTTTTCGGCCAAAGCTGAAGAGAGCCCTTTTAAATTCTTTTTGGGCAAAACGCACCGTTTGAAGCCCATATGGATCGCCTCTTTAAGCCGCGTTTCAATGCGGCTTACGCCGCGCACTTCTCCACCAAGCCCCACCTCCCCCATCACGATCACATCGGACGGAATTGGGCGATTGGTGAATGAGGAGGCGATCGCCAATAAAATGCCGAGGTCAATCGCCGGTTCGACGATTTTCAACCCGCCCGCCAGCGCGACAAAGACGTCGCAATGATGGAGCGTATAGCCCACTCTTTTTTCGAGCACAGCGAGAAGAAGCGCGAGCCGATTTTGATCGAGTCCCGTCGACCTTCGAGACGGTGTCGGGAACGCAGTTGTTGTGACAAGTGCCTGAATTTCCAGTAAGAACGACCTCGCCCCTTCAAGCCCGGGCACGATGGCCGAACCTGAGATCTCTTTCATTCTCTCTTGCAAAAACGCCTGGGACGGATTGACGACCTCCGAGAGGCCCCTTTCCTTCATCTGGAAAATAGCGATCTCATCTGTCGGCCCGAACCGATTTTTAATCACTCGCAAAAGCCGAAACCCATGCTGACGGTCGCCTTCGAAATCGAGAACGGTATCGACGATATGCTCCAACACTCTCGGACCTGCAATCTCCCCTGACTTTGTCACATGGCCGATCAGGAACGTCGTAATCTTCTGCCCTTTTGCGATATGCATAAACTCAGTCGCAATTTCCCGCACTTGAACCACAGATCCCGGCGCCGATGGCAATTCGGTTTTATAGAGAATTTGGACCGAGTCAACGATCGCGACATCGGGATTAATCTGATCGATTTGCGCTTTTACTGTGCTAAAACTCGTCTCGCTCAAAAGATAAATATTCGGATGATCGATATCGAGCCTTCTCGCTCGAAGCGATGTTTGCTCAGCGGACTCTTCCCCGCAAACATAAAGGACATTCAATCCTTGCAAAGCAATCGCGTTGGCAATTTGGAGCATCAGAGTCGATTTACCAACTCCAGGCTCACCTGCGACGAGGATCAAAGATCCTTCCACGATCCCGTTGCCGAAAACCCGATCGAGCTCTCCCATTTTCGTCGAAAGCCGTTTGAACTCACTTTCTCCCACATCTTTGAGGCGAACTGCTTTTGCTGGGCCCAACTTTTTCGATTCAAAGCGCCCCTTTTTTTCCTCGATCGAGACCTCTTCGATGAGCGTATTCCAATTCTGGCAACCACCGCAGCTTCCCGTCCATTTGGACTGCGAGTGACCGCAATCGCGGCACGCCCAAACGATCTTCGTTTTGCTCATGAGATCATCCCCAATTTGGAAAGCGAGTCAAAAGCGGCCCTCTGCTCGGCTTCTTTTTTCGAAGCCCCAATGCCTATCCCTGCTTCTTTTTCATCAACATACGCAATCACATGGAAAAGTTTCGAATGATCAGGCCCACTCTCCCCGCTGATCTTATAGACCGGCACCTTTTGAAATTTCTTCTGCGAATAATCTTGGAGCTCCGCCTTAAAATTGCGCGGAGGGCTGCCGATCGCCTCATTGGCCTCTTCTTCAAAATGGCAGAGCAAAAACGACTTGGCCACTGGAAGCCCCCCATCGAGATAAACAGCTCCCACGACTGCCTCGAATGCATCGGCTAAAATAGAAACTTTATTGTGTCCCTCGGTCATTTTCTCTCCACGGCCGAGCAAAATATACTCTTGTAGCTCGAGCTTCTGTAGATACTTCGCACAAGTGATCGCTTCCACTAGCTTCGAGCGAAGCTGCGAAAGGGCGCCTTCTGGATACGATGGAAGCCGATGATACAAGTAGTCCGCGACTATGAGGCCTAGGACTGAATCACCTAAGAATTCGAGCCTTTCATTGTGGCTCAAAACACCTTCTCGATGTTCGTTCACATAGGAGCGGTGGATGAGAGAATTAATCAGAATATCCTTGTTTTCAAAGACATACCCAAGCTTTTCCTCAATCTCTTCGACATTCAACTTAAGCTCTTCCAGTGGATTCATGTTCTCTATTTAACCCTTCAAGAGAATTTTACATCTACTCTAATATTCATCTGCCGAGCTATAATCGTTTCCACTATGGCAAAACTAAATCATCACTATACAAAACTCACGGGCAGCTATCTGTTCCAAGAAATTGAACGGAGAGCGGCTGCGTTTCGAGAAAAATTTCCGAAGGTGGAACTCATTAACCTCGGGATCGGCGATATTTCGCGTCCCCTTCCCCCATCCATCGTATCAGCGCTCGAAAGCGCTTCGCAAGAAATGGGCTCTTTCGACACCTTCAAAGGCTACGGCCCCTCGCAAGGCTATCTTTTTTTACGGGACGCGATCAGAGAAAACGATTATAAGGATCTCGGCATTTCTTCCGACGAGATTTTCGTCTCAGACGGCGCAAAAAACGATATCGCCAATCTCCAGGAGATTTTCGACGTTGATAATAAAGTCGCGATGCCCGACCCTACCTATCCTGTTTACATCGATACCAACGTCATGGCGGGCCGCACCCGTCCGCTTTTAAAAAGCGGCGGCTATGGCGGGGTCATCTACCTTCCTTGCAACGAGAAAAACCAATTCGTTCCCGATCTGCCGAACCGTCCATGCGATCTCATCTATCTATGCTCACCCAACAATCCGACCGGCGTTGCGATGAACCGGGACAATCTCCAGAAGTGGGTCCAATACGCGCAGCAAGCCAAAGCCGTTATTCTCTTCGACGGCGCCTATGAAGCCTACATCCGCTCTCCGAATTGCCCGCGCAGCATCTATGAAATCGAAGGCGCTCATGAAGTGGCCATCGAAATCCGCAGCTTTTCCAAGACAGCCGGATTCACAGGGCTTCGCTGTTCCTATACTGTCGTCCCCAAAGCCCTCAAGCTCCTAGAAGGCCGCCAATGGTTTTCTCTTCACGACCTTTGGAAGCGTCGCCATGACACCAAATTCAACGGCGTTCCCTATCCCGTGCAAAAAGCTGCGGCCGCTGTTTATTCCCAACAAGGAAAAGAGGAAGTCAAAGCCCTGATCGATTCATATCTCGAGCAGTCGAAGCTTCTCCTACAAACTTTGACCAAAGGAGGCTTCAAAGCCTACGGTGGAATCGATGCTCCCTATCTGTGGGTCAAAGCGCCGGCAGAAGCTCCATCCTGGCATTTCTTTGACTATCTTCTCGAGAAAACACACATCATCTCTGTTCCTGGAAGCGGATTCGGCGCCGCTGGAGAAGGCTTCGTTCGCCTCTCTGCCTTTGGCCCCTCGAATTTCTTGGCCGAAGCGTCAAAACGGCTGGTGAAGATATGATGACACCAATTCTTTCAGCACAGCAAGCGTCGTTCTATACAAAAAACCGCTACCTCGAGTTGGAAGAACTGCTCGCCCCGGCCGAATGCAAAGCGTTTCTCGCGATGATGCAAGAGAGTCCGGGGCGCGACTTATGGCGCCAAAATCCATCTTTGAAGGAATTTCTTCTCTCGCGGAAGATGGCAAAGCTGGCCCTTCACCTCGCCGGGAAATCGGTACTTCAGCTCGCTTGCGATCAATGGTTCGAGCCTAATTTCTTCAACATTGCAAAGCGCATGAAATTCAAAGATTTTTTCAGCATTCAGGGAATCGACTGCGTCATCCTCATTCAACTCCAACCAGGAAGCGTCCAAAAGCCCCCTAAAAGTCCCGCCCTAGGACTCTTTCCCTTTCCGCAGGGACAGCGTGGAAATTCCGAAGGGCTGTCCAGCGAAGGCAACGCCCTGATCGTCAATTCCGATCTTTTGATCGCTTGGCCAGACCTCTCTTCCGACATCGGATTGTACGCGGCCGCCTATAGCCTGCCGCCTGCCGTCTACGTCCAAAACTCAAATGACCCCTCAGCCCACTTCCTCAAACAATTCGGCTACAACTACGGCGACACGTTGACGCATGAAACTCATCCTCTGATTACACGCTGAACAAGCCGCTCTCCTCGCCCCTAAAATAGACCTCTTTCGAAACTCGCTTTGCTTGAAAAAATTGAAGATTTTTGATCAGAAAAGAACAACCTCGATTAAATTATATTTTAATTTCAAATATAACACATAAATATGCATTATATTTTCAGCACAAACTATCTTATTTCAATTAAAATAATCTCAATAATCTGACAACTACGAACAATTCAACAAACAAATTATTTTAATTCTTCAAACTAAACAAAAAAAACGATAAAATCCTCTTTTTAATTAAAAGGAATTATTATGGCAACAGCAGTCTCCAGCGTAGGCATTCAGGTTAGCGCATCTTCTTTATACAGCCCAAGTCAAACGGAAAAAGCGATTGCGGAAATCTTCGGCGCTGATACCCTCGTAAAACTTCTAAGCCGAGAAAACCCCTCTCTGGCTGATAAGCTCGTCCATCAAGATGCCTCTCAAAAATCGTATTACGAACTGGCCTCAGGCCGCGTGGTCGAAGTCCTCACTCTAAAAGGCGGTCGAGAACTGTGCATCGGCTCCTTCACCTACACAGAGGAAGAATGTTGCCGAGAAGGATGGGCGACCTATCATACGGGAACCGATAAACAATGGTGTGAACTCGAAACAAATTTCATCCAGACGCGAGGCGAGCCCGACTTTACACAGGATCTTGCTGAAAATTGGTCGTGCGGATGGAACTGTTTACAAAATTATCTCTATGTCCAAACAGGAAAAAAGCACACCGTTCTTGAACTCATGCACTACTTTATAGAAACGGCTGAAAAAAAGATCGGAAAAACATTCGAAGCTTTATCAAGCGCAAAAAATCGCGATGAGTGCTCAGAAATCATTGGTCAGGCAATCCCAGATATTTTATCCATTTCATCCTTTTTTGATGAAGAGATCCGTTTTAGCAACAACGACTTGATTGGTCAGTTACTGCTTGGAGAATCTAAATCGGCGACTTGCGAAGAAGGAGAGCATGAGAACGGAATTTATTATTCTCCCAAAGAATTCGCCGAAGTCTTAATAAAAACAGCAGGCGCCGATCAATCTGCCATACTTCGACTCAACCATATGGAAGGGCATCTCCTCTATAGCAATCCATCGGGCCGACTGATTTTGATCGATCCGCATAATTGGAAACGCTCTCCGAATTTCGAATCGCATCGATTCGTCCAAGAAATAGTCGCTGCCGAAAATTCCATTACCTTAAAAACTCAACATCTTTCAGGCCAAATTCAATCCTACCGCCGATGTCTCTTCGCTGTAGGGCTTGGAAACGACCGCAATTTAACTCCCCTTATGGAGCAATTGGCGAAGGTCCAAGCAAATGGCCCCATCGATGTACAAATAATCTCAAAGGAGATGCTCGCTTTGGCGGACACAATTGAAAAGTGCAATAGTTTTTTCCCTGATGCATAGAGATTCCACTCACTCCGCGATATCCATCCGCATCTCGACAGAGTGCATGATCGCTGCGGAAATCAACGCTTGCGATTCAGGAAGTCGAGGATCGATCGCCTCGCCTCCCGCAGCCTCCCAGATCAATCGTTCGATCTGAAGTCGCACTGCTTCCGGCAACTTATCAAGCCTTTTAAATCCCTCCTTCAGTTCACCAAAGTAAAAAGATTTCCCGACATTTGCCTGCTCGCGCAGCGAATAGAGATACCGCTCGATTGCGTGTGCAAGACCTTCCGAGCTGATTCCTTGAACAGGATGACCGGCGATCAGCATGACTTCTCGCCACTGCTTTTCAGTGAGCGCTTCGCGATCGAGTTTCCCATTTCGCACTTCTTTGGCCAGATTTAAAAGGTACGCTGCAAAGTTTGTTTCATCAAACATAGAGAGCCCCCATAATTGGAAAAACAAATTGGAATACGGTGTTTTTGTACAATTTTTCCAAATTTTTGGGAACTTCAGGAAGGCGGCTGATCGCTTGAGAAATACCGACTAAAGCGGTGCTGATGTCGTCGGGGGTCGATGTATCATCATTGCCAATCCTTTTCAGCTGTGCAAGGAGGGGCTGTACGGCTTCTGAGATTTTCCCTGAAGAGATCTTCAATTCAGGAGATGTTTTAGCGTTCAGCAGTCCGTTGAAAGCGGCTGCATTCTTTTCACCAGCTGGTGATAATTTTTCTAATGACATGTTAACCCTCTATTTTTATGTTTTTATTTTTTACGAGGTAACATTATATTTATCTATATCGCCTCTCTTTTATATTATAACAGTTCGATATTATTGACAATTAGCAGAGATTATTTGAAGAGTGATTTTGCTCTCTGTAAACAGGCCTCTACAGAGGGCCCAAAAAGATAGTTTCCAGTCAGTTTTAATCGGCCCTGAAAACGAGATACTATGGCTTTTTCGAAGGTTTGGATGCGGCTCAGGTGGCCCACGTCATACTGGGGGATCTGAGCTTCTTTGACCGCAATAGAGCCAGGGGGCTCTGACACGTTTAAATGCCTCTTTAGGGCCTCTCGCGCGATTCCGACGGGGTCAGCTCCTCTTGTCATCGAAGTGATCTTGGTCTGTTCTTGGGTAGGAAAAATAGAGGTGTCCCAGATTTGGCCTAAAATTTTTTCTTTCTCGCTACTCGGAACGAGATATCCATATCCTTTTTTAGAAAGGAGGTCTCCGTGGAATCCAAAATTGACGACGGAGATCGACTCATTGCGGAGTGCAAGGGGGATTTTCGCGAGACGAGCAATTTCGAGTCCAGGCAGAGCTGAAATGATCAACTCAGCAGGCCAAAACCTTCCTTTAGCGACAACTCCCTCAGCGCTGATTTCCTCAACAGGAGTTTCTAGATAAATCTCGATGGGCAGATTTTTTAGCGCATCGATCAAGGTCTCCATTCCACCGGCAAGAGTGAATAAGCCCGGCGCCTTCTTCTTCTGTTTGAATATCGACTTGATGAGAGATCTCTCTTTTTGTTCCGCCTTGAAAAGAAACGGGAATGAGGCGCGTAGAGAGAGTTTCCGAATATCTCCCCCATAAACGCCCTTTGCAATCGCATCAAAAAAAAGCTCCGAGGCCTTCTTCCCCATCCGCCTTCTGGCAAATGCATCGATCGATTCGTCTTCCGCTTGGCCTCTTGGTGCGACTAGATCTTGCAGCGCAGCGCGCAAAAGCTGCGGCCAAAAAGAGGCCATTGAGCGAAGTTTGCCTCGGTACCAGAGAAATTTCGATCCAGCTTGTGGCTCCGAAAAGACCAGTTCAAGGCCGAGCTCCCGGATCATTCTGCGCAGCTCAGGACATCTTCCCGTCTGGAAGGTCCTCGGCCCCATTTCGAATAAAAATCCGTTTTGCGTTTTGGACTCGATCCAACCGCCGAGCCTGTGGACAGATTCAAACAAGGTGATTTGCGCTTTTGGTTCTTGTTTGAGAAGATACCATGCGGCGCTAAGCCCCGAGATGCCCCCGCCTAAAATTGCAATTCTCATATCGCCCTCGAAAAGTGTCCTTGCTCTGTTAAATAAGCATCAAATGCCGACGCGACAAGTCGGATAAAAAGCCGTCCTAAAGGGGTCGCGCGAAATTCATGCTCGTCCTCTTCAACGAGCCCTTCGTTTTTAAGCTGCTCCAATTTCGGCCGCTCTTTCGCAAATAAGATGTCAAAAGAAGAGCTACGCTTATCGACTTTGAATCGACACATCAGATCTTGGATAACTTGTCTGCGACAAAGATCATTAGGACTTAGCACGATCCCCCGAAAAACCGGCAGCTTGCCCAAAGAAATCCTCGAGGCATATTCCTCGAGCGTTTTCACGTTCTGCAAAAATGCCCCTTCCAAATAGCCGATGGAACTGAGCCCTAATCCTAAAAGATCTTCCGCCTTCTGGACTGAATAGCCTTGAAAATTGCGGTACAAATTCCCCTTGCGGTATGCGACCGCCAGCGAATCGCCGTCAAGAGCGAAATGGTCCATCCCGATCGCGGTATAGCCGCTCTTCATAAACGCCTCTCTTGTTTCGACATAGATCTGGAATTTTTCCGCCTCGCTCGGTAGAGATTCATCCGGGATCGCTTTCTGATGATTTTTTAACCAAGGCACTTTCGCATAGGAAAAGAATGCGATCCTGTCCGGCTTTATACCGATCATCGTTTCCGCCGTTTTCCGAAATGATGTAGCTGTTTGAAGAGGAAGTCCATAAATCAAATCGATGTTGATCCCTTTGAATCCAAGAGCTCTCGCATGCAGATACGTCTCAACCGTCATCTCTTCTGTTTGGCGCCGCTTGACTGCTTCTTGAACGGCTGAATCGAGATCCTGCACTCCGAAGCTTACCCGGTTGAATCCAAGGTTTTTTAGATGAACTAGTTTTTTCCCCTTGTCGGCAAAAACCGTCCGAGGATCGATCTCGATTGAAATCTCCGCGTCTTCTGAAAAGTAAAATCGTTTTTGAATCGCTTCCATCAGCACATCGAACTCCTCTTCTGTCAAAGAAGTGGGCGTCCCGCCCCCTAAATGAAGCTGAGAAACTCTCTTTTTTTTCGTAAATTGTGCGCCAACAAGTTCAATTTCTCGAAGCAAAAGATGCAAGTAATCGGCCTGGCGTTTTGGATTCCGGTTGAGCACTACCGAACAGGCGCAAAACAGGCACATCGACTTACAAAATGGGATGTGGATGTACAGCGAAAGCGATTTATCCGCCGCATCGAAAGCGTTTAGACGTCCGATGACAACGTCCTCTTCAATCGCTTTAAACTGAGGTGCTGTCGGATAGCTCGTGTAGCGAGGAACTGGCCGATTCCATTTTGCGAGCATCGCCGGATCGAGAGAGATGAGATCCATAAGCAACTTCCTGAGATTATCGCCGAATATACAAAGAAACCTGGCGAAAATCGACCTATAAATGGAAATTTTCGCCAAATTAGGAGTAACCGGCTGATTTTAAAAGAGTTGGCCAGGAAAATCACGACAGATTTTAAACGAGGCCATTCCCTTTAAACGTTTGCATAGCAGCGACACCGAGAAATTCATTGTTTTGAACTTCGCGGCTCCCCGCAATCCCCACTTCTAAATGACTCTTCTTTGATTTTCTTTTCTCGCCGAAGGACCCACTTCAAATGAGGCCATTTTTTAAGTCCCTCTGCAAATAAATTCTGGAGCTCTTCTTTCGATAAGGCGCTCTCGAACAACGAGGCAGCCTCTTTCGAGTCCTCTGGAAAGTTCGCATAGCCATTCAACGACTTGTTGAGGCGCCGGAGCTTGAGAGAAACAATGTAATTCAGGATTCCGACAATAGATGCCACGCAAAAAAACAGATCGATAGGAAGCAGTCCTTGCATCCAAAACACAATATTGGCAACAATACCGAACCAAAAAGCGACAAGACTGAACGTCAATAAAAACGTCGTGGATTTTTGATAGCAAAGAACGTAGTACAAATAATAAAACGCTACTGATACTCCAAAGATAAAAATGCGAAAGGAAAAGGACGTTTCGATCCCGGGAGTCGGCATTTTCTTACCCAACAGCCCAAAAATAACAAGCCCATTCATCAAGAGACCGACACATAAAAGGGCAAGCCACCATTTTCTCGTTTTCCGTTCGCTTTCCATTAAAAATTCTGTGTTCTCCATCAGATCCTCCTTGCCAAAAAACCGAGATTATATCTGAAAAACAGAATTCTTGCTTGCAAAAATCGAGCAGCCCTCCTAATCTCAAAAACTTTATTACACTGGATTCAACGAAATTCACTTGCTGTAGGGTAAATAGCCCAGGCGAGCAGCGGCCAGAAATGGACAAAGTCCAGTTACACCAAGGTGTTTCTATGCGGAAATTTCTATTCATTTCGCTCTTGCTTTGCCTATTAGGCTGCTTTCAAAAGAGAGTCCCTCTCCGAAGAAACCAGCTCCATATTAACTTTCAAGAAGGGGATGTTCCCTCTCTTCACCCGCACGATATCGCTTCTACGCTCCGAGGCCTTTCCATCGCTAAGGTCCTCTTTGAAGGGTTGACCCGGATTGACGCAGAAGGAAAAGCC
>CAZFWE010000042.1:0-10075 GCA_964522685.1 uncultured bacterium
GATCTGTGGAAAGAGAGAAGGGGCCAATTGGTTCGATCTCGTGACATTGGAGCTCTCCAGTGGTCAGTGTTCCCGTTTTATCGAACGCGATCACCCGGCAAATCGCGAGTGCATCGAGCGTGATGCCTCCTTTCAAGAGGACGCCCTTTCGAGCGCAGGCGGAAATCGCGCTGAGATACGCCGTTGGGGTTGCGATGATGAGTGCGCAAGGCGAGGCGGCGATCAGGAAGGCAAGAGCGCGGTAGATTGATCCTTCAAAGCCGAGATAGGGAAGAGGTAAGAAGAGGGGGAGTCCGGCTGCGAATAGAATCGTTAGGAGAATAATGAGTGAGGCATAGGTTTTGCTAAACCGGTCCAGAAAGCGCTGTACGCGGGGCTTTGCTTCTGCAGCCGCAGTAATGAGTTGGACAATCCGGGTCAGGGTCGAATCGGAACTCATTCGATGGACTTCGATTACAAGAGCCGCATCGAGATTGCGCGCTCCGGCAGGGATCGAATCGCCCGTTTTTTTCAAATCGGGGATACTCTCCCCCGTCAGATGCACCAGATTAACCGATGAGATGCCTTCTACTACTTTGCCATCGAGTGGGACGATTTCTCCTTGCTTGACGAGGACTTTTTCTCCGATGGCGATATCATGCACGGATTTTTCAAAACTCGTTCCATCGTCGGTGATGATGTGGGCAAATTTGGGCGCCAAATGATTGAGGTTATGCAGAGCGCTTTTGGTCTTGTTCGAAACAGCTTCTTCAAGGCCATGCGAAAGTTCGAAAAGAACTAGAAGCAAAGCGCCTTCTAGTCCACTGCCTAGGACAACAGCCACAAAAGCGGCCAGGGTCATCAAAACATCGATATTAATCTCAAAATTTTTCAGATCGTCGAATGCGGCGATCAAAGCAGGAGATCCGGAAAGAAAATAAACAAGCGATAAAAAGAGATAAGAAATAGGCAAATTGGTGAATGAGAAGCCAAAAGAAAGAGCGAGAAAAAAAGCAGCGCAAGAAGCGCTTTTCAACGAGAGATTGCGGCTCCATTTGCGAGAGGGGGGAGTCAGAAAAGGACTGACGCTCTCTTCGAGACCAGAGGCGAAAAATTCATCGAATCGATAGGGCGTTTTCATCGATTCCCTATGGTTGAAATAGAAGAAGTTGCCCTAAAAAGTAGGAGCAGCCGGCAGCCAAAACGGCGGCCGCTAAATTCCAAATAATCGAGGGGAGGGGGCGGTTTTTTTCCATCTGCGCAGTGGTTCCGGCAGAAAGGGCGATCACGAGTCCCGCACAAAGAAGCGCACCGTAAAAAGGGAGGGCAAATAAACCAAAAATCATGATGATGGAAGCCCCGATCACTCCGACCGCAGCGCCGAAGGCTTGTTTGAGAGGATGTTCGTAGGATTCGACCTGTAATCCCAGTTCTTCTTCGAGCATTATCTGCAAGAGGCGGTTGTCATCGGCCATTAGGACTTCGATCACTTCATCGAGGAGCTTTCCAGCAAAACCTTTGGCCGCATATAGAGCGCGCAGCTCTTCTTTTTCTTGTGACCGGTGATGTTCGATTTCCCATCGCTCTTCTTCGATCAATCGGTGCAAACGTTCTAAGCGGCGCCAGCCTAAAATTGCGCTTCGTCCTGTTTTCCAGAGAAGCCAGCCGAAAAGAAAGACCAGTAAAAACCAGCCGTAATCAAAGCCGATCTCATGAAAAAGAGTCGTCAGCACGATGATCAAAAAGGCGGTTTCTTTTGCACTGTCGGTCGCTGCGTTGTAATGGCCTGGTAGTTCTTCACCGTGGACTTCATTCGAAGTCATCTTCCCTTTGCTGCGTGCTTCGATGACGTGAACAAGGGGTGTTTTTCCTTCGAAGTGAGTATGCATTACGGTTCCCATTCATTGCATGAGGCCATCAATAGAACTTCGAGATCTTTCAAATCCGAAGCTGCGATGATTTCGCGTGTTGAGTGCATGGCCCATAAGGGGACTCCGAGATCGAGGGTCGGGATCCCTGTGTTGGCCGACATGATGGGACCTACCGTGCTGCCCGACGGTATGTCCGAGCGATTGGCTGCGCGCTGGATCTTAAGGTTGTGTTTTTCGGCGATTTTGCAAAGAGAAGCGGCTGATGCGGAGTCCGAAGCGTATTTTCGACCGGCGTTGAATTTAAGCATCACACCGCTGCCCAAAAGAGGGGAGTTTTGCGGATCGTATTTATCGGCGAAATTGGGATTCCAGCCGTGTCCTACATCCACGGAGAGGATCAGTGCGTTTGCTTTCAGCTGGTAAAAGCTCTCTTTCTGTTCACCAAGACCGATGCCAATGCGGTCCAAGAGGAGGTCGACAAATAACGAACCAGCACCGGTCGAGCTGACAGACCCAATCTCTTCATGGTCCCAGAAAATCGCGATTTGTAATGTATTAGAGCGAAGATCGCTTTGCAAGATTGCCTCTAGACAAGGGTAGGCAGAACTCAAATTGTCCATGCGATAGCCTGCGATCATATCTTTTTGAGAACCCACGAGCGACGGCTTTTCGGTTGGTACCAATAGAAGATCAAATGCGTAGAGCGTTTCGAAGGAGATGTGTTTTTTGAGTAGCTTTTCCAAGGTCTCGCCTCCCTTGATGGCTAAGATAGCTTTCAAATGGTCTTGTTTATGGACCTGAAGCCCTTTTTCGGGGATCGAGCGGTCCAAGTGGATCGCCAATTGAGGAATGATTAGAGGGTGTTCTTCTAAATAGACAAGATGCTTTCCTTTGTCTGTCTCGATCCTCCCCGCTATGGCCAAATCGCGATCGAACCAGGAGTGGAGGAGAGGGCCTCCATATACTTCGCTTCCGATCTGCGCGATCTCTTTATTCAAAATATCTGGCTCTGGTTTTACCTTCAGCGCCGGGCTATCGGTATGACTGGCCAGGAGAATCGCGCTTAGGGGTTTATTCTTTGGTAAGCGGAATGCAGCGATCAGAGCTCCTTCTCGCTCGACGAAATATCCTTTTCCGGGCTCGAGTTTCCAAGCCTCTTTTTCGGAGAGCGGATGAAATCCGGCCTCTTTCAATCGTCGCCCGATCTCTTTAGCCGCATGCCACGCCGTCGGACTCTTGGTCACAAAATCGAGAAACATCATTTCGCTCTTATCGCAGTGATATCTTCTTCTAAATATCTGTGTAAAACTTTTGGCACAAGGACAGAACCGTCCGCCTGTTGGTTATTTTCTAAGAGAGCGACCATGAGGCGGCTCGTTGCGAGGCCTGAGCCGTTGAGCGTATGGACGAACTGTGCTTTTTCCTGTTTCGGGCGATACCGGATCTGCGAGCGGCGCGACTGGAAATCGGTGCAATTGGAGATGGAAGACACTTCATAATACCGATTTTGTCCGGGCAGCCACACCTCGATGTCCACTGTTTTGGCCGCGGCGAATGACATATCACCCGTCGTCAGCAGCATATTTCGGTAGTGGAGTCCCAGCCCTCGCAAAACCTCTTCCGCGCTTGCGATCATCTGCTCGAATATCGCTGGGCTTTCTTCCGGCTTGGTCAAACAGAACATTTCGACCTTGTTGAACTGGTGAGTTCGAATTAGCCCCCGTTCCTGGGAGCCCGCTGCGCCGGCTTCGCGCCGGAAGCACGGGGTATAGGCGCAATATTTTAGAGGAAGACAGTCCTCTTCCAAAATCTCGTCATAGTGCATTCCATTGATCGAGCACTCGGAGGTCGGAATTAAATAGAGGTTGTAATCTTCATCTGTGATCTTGAACAATTGCGATTCGAATTTCGGCAATTGTCCCGCCCCAAACATGATTTCGGGCCGCACCAAAAGAGGGGGGATCACTTGCGTAAACCCATTTTTTCTCTGCGTATCGAGCATATAGTTCAAGAGCGCCCATTCCAGCCTAGCCCCTAGCCCTACATACATCGGCCAGCCCGACCCGGAGATCTTTGCTGCTCGTACAAAGTCGAACAGCTTCAGCTTCTCATTCAGCTCCACATGGTTTTTGAACGGGAAATCAAACTCTCTCTTTTCACCCCACGATTGAATGCAGACGTTGTCTTTAGGGCTTGGACTAACGGGGATATCATCCATTGGTAAATTCGGCAATACCGATACCTGGCGGTTCAGCTCTGCTTCCAGGTCGTTCACTTCTTTATCCTGGAGCGCGATCTGATCAGCCAAATTGCCCATCTCCTGCATAAACGGGGAGACGTTCTCGCCCTTCTGCTTTTTGATTCCGATCTCTTTCGAGGCGAGATTCCGCTTTGACTTTAGCTCTTCGACTTCCGTCTTCACAGCGCGAATCCGCTCATCCAGGGCGATGATCGGCGCAAGAGTCACCTCGGGAACTTTATTTTTGAGTTTCGTTTCGACTGTTTTGGGGTCTTTTCGCAGTTCTTTCAAATCCAACATATCATCCTCTAAGATAGGATCTACACTATAGAGCAATAGGTCCAAATCCTAAAAGGGTTTTTTATGCCGAACTCGGCCATAGAAAAGGAAATTGCAAACAAATTATGCTGCGTGCCATTCTCTCAAATAAATTTTGAAACCATCAAAAGGAGCCTGGAAATGAAAAAATTGTTTCCAATTTTTCAGCTTACTTCCCTAGTTTTTATGCAGTTTTGCTTTTCGGGAGAACTTTTTAATAATGTATTTGATGAGCCAACGTACCCTAATCATAAAATAGAGCTGATGGTTCAAAAACCTGTGAATCAAGAGTATCAAGCGATTGTTTTCCTTCACGGAGCAGGTAAAGAAAATGGATTGAAAGGTCTTTCACCCGCGTCTTTGGATTATTGGCTTAAAAAAGGGTATGCAGTTGCGGCCATTTCCTTGCCAGGTTTTGGACAATCGACCGGAGAAAAAGATTTTTGTGGCCCATTCACCATGAATTCATTGGATTTTGCAATGAATAGAATTAAAAAAGAGTTGGATGTATCAAAATTTGCCATTATCGGTTATGGGCAAGGTAGTTTAGCTGCAATTTTGCTATCAACGCAGAGAAATGATATCCATTGTATCGTATGCTCTAATGGGGGATATGACTTTCTTAGACATAAAATTCCCAGTGATTCTTTGTTTAGTATTTTAGAAAAAAAAGGATACAATTTAGACTGCAACGATGAAAAAGCTTTGTTATTCCGCTCGCCTATTTATCGGATCTCAGAGATAACAGCGCCAATTTTTATATTGCATCGGAAAGGCAACCCAATGATCAGTGAAAAGGAAGCGATTGATTTTCAGGAAGCAATGATTGCTGCAGGCAAAGAATGTCATCTTGTAGTAAAAGATAGAACACCTGGAAGCGATGAACAAAAACTTTCTTTTGAAGAAATTTTGATGGAAACGGAATTTTGGTTGGAAGGCCATATAAAAAAACATTATTGATGTTGCTGAGTGATCAACAACGGGTGGAATTAAATGATTTTTAATTGCATTTTTTTTTGGAGCGCTGCAATGAGCATGATTCAACCACAGCAAGTTTTTAAGGAACCTCCTGATAACTTTAGCCCAAGACTCGAAGTTGCTGCTTGCTTCTTGACTGTCGATGAAAGCGTGCTGTTTATGAAGCGACAGCCTTACAAATCCGATGGCAGTCTATGGGGGATTCCCGGCGGCCGATTCGAAAAAGGGGAAACCGCTCATCAGGCTGTTGTTCGGGAGATCAAAGAAGAAACGGGAATCGATTTACCAAATGAGACGCTGAAATATTTCGGAAAGGTATATATCCGTTTACCCGATGTCGATTTTATCTATCACATGTTTGCTCACGAGCTAAGGGAAACTCCTGAAATTCAGATGGATCCTGTGGAACATACCGAATATCGATGGATCACTTTAGAGGAAGCTCTGAAATTGCCACTTATCCGCGGTGAGGCTGAATGTATCTATTTGGCATATGGAAAAGAGCTAACTGTATCCAATTTGTAATACGAACTTTGATCATCGATCTTACACAAGATCAGTGATTCACTATTCTCCGACTAATGCGAATGATTTATTTATTTTTTATTTGTTGAGCGTAATTTGAGGGGGGTGATATTATTATTCGTGATTTAGGGAGTCCTTATGCAAGTTCAAAGAATTGTAGATACAATTGCTCAAACCATTATTCTTCCAAATGCATCAGAGCAAAAAATCAGAGCTAACGCTGAGAAGATGGGGTATGGGACCTCTTTAACGCGAGATCAAGCTATTGTATTATATAATAATACTATTACTGAAATAATTGAAAAGATTGACAATTTTATTGCGTCTGAAGAAAGCATCGCTAATTATAAGAATTTTAAATCAATACAATCCAATTCTTTCAGGACGGATATTCAAGAGATTGTTGAGAAAACGATAAAAAATACTTATCAAATAGATGTAATTCCTTCATTTACAGAATTGGAGGAAGAATCAAGAGCTTCATTTTGTGTTATTTTGTGAATTTCCCAGCTCCTCGCAATCCCACTCCTTTAGAGGTTGGGTCGAGGCGGGGGGTATCAAAACAGGCGGCGGAAAGAACTTCTTCTCTCTTGCGAATGGGAAAATCTCTTTAAGGAGTTCTTCAATATTTTTTACAAAACAGGACCTCTTTTTAGAGCAATTGGTATTTCCCCCTTTTTATTGCAATAATAGACGAGTCCTGTTCCGATGTTGAAGAAGGTAATAGGGCAATCGTTGTTTCCAACATCGTATTGGATGGCTTCAATAAGATTCTGTTCATTCTCACTTAAGAATTCGAAATTGGATTCTTCGCAGTTTAATTTTATTGTTTCGAGTATTTCCTTCGTTGCGCGGGCATCCGTATAACTCTTAAGAATATTTGTTAAATCCGCAGTTGGCACTAAAACATACCTTCCCAATTTTTGCGTTAGCTTGGCTTTGACATTTTGAATTTGGTTGAGAGTAGAAGGTTGTAGAGAAACGTTTTCGCATTTTTGCCTAAAGTCAAAGCCCATGTTTAACCAACAATCTTCTGAGATTTGCTCTATTTTTCGATAATTTCGAGGGTTCTTTTTGATTTCTTGTTTTATTTCATCAATCTCGATCCAAATACGGTTTCCTCCTGCCTTACTATACTCGTCGGCAAAGAGATGCAGGGGGCCGTTGTGTTCAAATAAGCCGCTTTCCATTTCTGGAGGATTTAAAAAAACCTCAGCATCTATGATGCAAGGATTTAGCTTATCTGTGATAATATTTTGATAATGCAGATCGCTTAATCCAAGTTCTCTGGCGATTAATTCCAGTTTTTCTATTTTTTTTACGTATTCTTCTAATTCGTTTGCTGTGTTTATTGTATTTTCTGCTATTTTATTTTCTAGAAATTGACAATATCCGTATTCTCCAGCATGGTCTTCTTGAGATAATACTCTATATGTTCCGAAGCCTTCATCTCGGAGCAATCCCTGTTCTGAATCGCAGATTAATTTTTCTGGCAATACGGATCTAGGTTTGTAAATAATTGATTTTCCGGATTGAAATGTAATTTTATATGGAACCATTCCGTTATTATGAGTTTCGTCTCCAATCGGAATAAATTCGCTACTCTTGTCTGTTTCGTCGATTCCTAAATAGTTTAGCTTTCCAGATTCTAAATCAATTTTTATTCTTTTTTGAACTGTTTCTGTATCGTTAATAAAATTTTGAGTGACATTTTGAATGATTGTTTTTTTGGATTCAGTGGTTCCTGCGGCATTTAATATTTTATCTATTTTTTTTGCTAGAAATTGTTTTGAAGATTCATTAAATCGTATGTTTTTTTGTGTTTTTGCTGATTCGAGTTCGTGACTGATAAATCGTCTTAAATATGTTTGTATCTCATCTGGATTTGCTTTTTGACCTTCCTGCATTTTCAAAAGAACATTGGAATTTGGAATCATTGCCTTGCTTCTGTAGTTTCTGTATAGAAGATAGGCTCCACTTGCACAGACTGCAGCAGTGGTGATTAAGTATCCGTGATTTTCCGTCAAAGACGAAAGCGCTCCTACGGCGGATAGAGTTATCCTTGAAAATAAATCACTCTCTTCAAACGTTCCTGATTCTGGATTAGTTGCTATTGAGTTGTCAATTCCAATTACAGACATGATTATCCTTTTTTTTATTTTATTTTAACATATTATTTAATTAAATTAAATGTTTTTCAAATTATTTATTTATGGTTTTTGCAAGTTGTTTATTATCAGTGGCCACAGGCTTTGGGTCCTGGGATTGTTAGTTGGGCCGAGCCTCGATTCAACCTAAAATTATTTTGAACTTCGCGGCTCCCCACAGTCCTTAACGGCGTGCTCTTCTCAGAGGGTGTTCGATAAATAAATTTTGATCGATTTTTCGGTTCTTTTGAGCCTATTTTCGATTCAAATTTTTGGGGTAATATCGACATTGTATATAACCCCAAAGATTTGAAGTCGAAAAGAGGCCAAAATAATCCAAAAACTCGATGAAATATTTTTTATCGAACACCCTCTCATAGATTTATTCCCAAAAAAAAGCTAATTCACTACTCTTCTCATCCATGCGAATGATTTTTTTATTTTTCTTAAGCGCGAATCTCTTTGCATCGCCAATCGCTGTTCCAGCTGAACAATTTTATAAGGGTCTCGAAAAAATGCGGGATCATCCCGGGTATTATCCTTTTATTAGCTACTTGGATTTTCGAAATTTATGTGATCATATCATCGACCAATCCTCAGATTGGTTCGACCCAGATGAGGTTCGACAAGGCGATCTGATCTATTTGAACCTTTGGTATATCGAATGGTTTCAAAGCGAAGTGCATGATCGGATCAAACATCCATACATATTAGTGTCCGGAGATGTGGGGGCATTGGAACCTCCTACACAGATTAAAAAGCTGCTTCACGATCCGAAATTGGCCGCTTGGTTTTGTCGGAATATGGCATTTAGCTATCACCCTAAATTATTTCAAATTCCATTTGGTCAAGATCTGACCCCTTTTGACGCAAGTATCGCGGCGAAAAATGAACTCATCAGGGCCAATGCCAAAGGTTCGATGCCTAAAAAACATCTTCTCTATATGGCCCATTATCCTCGACAGTTTGGCGATCGAGATAAGATTGTAAAAATATTTGAATATCAACCCTATTGCTTTAGCAGAAACCATAGTGATCAAGAGTGGACCTTTACTCCGAGGCCTATTTTTTATGAGGATATGATGGCGTCCTTTTTTTTTTTTTTTTCGATTGGGCTGGAAGCTGATTGTGTAAGAACTTGGGAAGCGTTTATTCTGGATTGCATTCCGATTGTCGAACACTCGTTCCTGGATCCTCTTTACGAGGGACTTCCGATCGTAAAAGTGCACGATTGGACCGGCATCGATGAGAGATTCTTGGAAAGGCAATACCAGGAGTTGAAAGACATCCCGCGGAAAAAAGCTTACTTCGATTATTGGGAACCGATTGTCAGAGAAGTTCAGGCTAAAGTAAAAAATAACGACCTTGCCTTTTCCAAGCTCGATGCAACCCAGTTTTCCACGGGGGATTTGGAAGATCTAAAATTCATTCTAAAGAAAAAAGGAAAAGAGCATTCAACCTTGATATACCTGGGAGCTTTAACGTCTATCCGTCCTCTCCAAGCAGCGAAATTTTCTTTCATCGATGAGCTTTACGTTCGCGATGGTCTGTTGAATCAGGAGACCTTCAATCAATTCAATCGCTACGTCTCAGACAAGTCGCTCTTAAAAAAGAAGGATAAAATCTCGATGGTTAAATCAGACAGACATCTTGAGGACGTCTTAAAATTGGATAGAACTGCGCCAGTGTTCCTGGATTTGACCTATTTTAGAGCTGCTATCCAGCCAGATCCTAACAATTTCCGCCATCATTTGAAAAGCGATTTGAAGGAGTTACTCAAGAAAAGAAAGTCTCATTCGCTGCTCTGTGGCAATATGGCAGAGGATGAATATGTAAAAGAAGTTCTCGATCAATTGGCCGCTGAACGGAAACTGCATATCGAGAAAAAGGGCTCTTTTTGGTATTTTAACAAATAAAATGTTTCGCACGGCTTTTCTATTCTTCTTCTTGACCGTTCTTCACTCTGAGCAGCCTTGCTATGTTCTCCATTCGCCTGCCTACAATCCTGGGATGTTCAG
>CAZFWE010000043.1:0-9510 GCA_964522685.1 uncultured bacterium
GCACTCTCTCGAGTCAGCCGGCGGCATTGAACAAAAAATTGATCATTTAAATCAATAAAAACACCCGCTTTCCATTCCGGTTGATCCATTTCATCCAAAAAACAGTCTGAAAAATGCTTCTCGAGGATTTGTTTAATGTTCTGTTCGATGTCCTGTTGGCGGAGTTCTTGAGCGTTTTGTCCAATCTCAGTAGGAGATTCAATAATGTTCTGTTGAGGACGTTCTTGAACGTTTTGTTGAATCTTAACAGTGGACTCTGCCTTCGAAGAACAAAAACACAACCGCTTCAACCAGTTCCAAACGGAGGAAAGCATATTCCACAAGCAGCAGCCAGAGTCTTCAGCCGGAGCCATCGATTGAAGAGTCGTGGTGCCGTCCCCTCTGCCCAAGGGAGCCGAGAATCTTACCTCAATAGGGGGTTGAGCGGAGGCCGCCCTCGAAGCTGGGTCAAATTGTACTGGCATAAAATCCTCCTCATTAAAGCGCAGGGAGTATAACAAACGCTCAACTTGATTTCAATCCTCTGTCATGGAAAATTTAAGTTATTGATTCTTAATGATTCAATTTTGTGGGTTGAGGAAGAGGTTCTTAAAACCAATGAAATATTCCGTATATTCGATCGAATCCAGGAATTTTGCTGTTTCATCTATTGTTAAAGGCCCTGTTTCGCTCTGTTCTAAGTCATCAATAGATCTACTGATTGCACCAACAGATGTAATTGGATTAAAATTTAATCAATACTTGCTCAAAAACGATTTATAGTTTTCGACCTCGGATTTCAAAGCACTTAAATTTTCATCCGATGGCTGCTGCATGTACTCCTGCACAGCTTTATTCATCTCATCCAATAGCCCCTGAACGTTTTCCCGAAGGTAAGAATTTTTAAGCGCGAGAACATCCGAAGAGGATGCCTCAAAGGCTTGTTTAACCAATTGGGCTCCCGTTTCTTGATCGCCCTTATAAAAGAGAGTAAACCCCTGCTCTCCGACCTCTTCTTGTTTTTTCAAATTTTGCAAGATAGCTGTATCTTTAGGACTTATCGAATCTGGAATATTCATCTATCGCCTCCTATGATGGACTTTCAATTTTAGCCAAATGGCAAATTCTAAAATGACTACAAGCCCGAAGATTGCTGCCAAGGCTAGAGCCCCGATAGGCATGCAAACTCCCACGGTCAACGTCGCAAATGCGGTTGTAGCCATACTAGTAAATTGCATGACAGCAGACGCGTTCGACTTGTCGGTAGCTTCCGAGAGAGCACCTGTAGCGAATGTATAAGAAAGGCCGAATCCCGTTTGGATGAGAATCATCGGAAGGAAAAGAGCAGTGGGTGCGGCTAACCCCGCATTGAATAAAGCCCCTAAAATGATGACGCCGAGGAAAGAGAGCAAAATCCCGGAGAGGATCCCGATGCGAGAAGGAATACGGTGGGAAATCTGCGCGGTCAGAAAAAGACCGATTGCGATCCCAATCGGAGGGAGCAAAGTCCAAATGCCATAAACATCGGGCGAAAGACCCATCTGAACAATGCCAAGATAGGGAGCCACGGTCGCAAAAATATAGGCGATCGAGGTGCCTAACCCCATGATCAGCGCGTGCCAAATTAGAAAAGGATCCTTAAAGTGCCTGCCCAGGCCGTGGATGATTTTTTCGATTTGAAGAGCTTCTTTATCCAGGGATCTTGCTGTTTCAGGAAGAAGCCGTATGAGAAAGCCTAAAAAAAGCGCGTAGAGAGAGAGAAAGGCAAAGCATCCTTTCCAGCTAAAATAGATAGTCAGAAATCCCCCGATAGCCATCCCAATTCCAGGCATGATCGCAAACGCCATTAAAACGTAGGAGAAAGTTTTCGTCGCATTCGTTCCCTGATGTTGATCGGCGATCATCGTGAATACGACCTTCAACCCCGCCGCAGCGCCGAGTGCTTGAAAGAAACGGCCAAAGCAAAAAAGCCAAAAGGAATTCGAAAACAGGCAAATTAAGGAGCCGGCAAGAGCAACATCAAGACCTATAAATAAAGCTTTTTTTCGTCCAAATCGATTGGAAAGAGGGCCGTAAGGAAGCTGGCCGAAGCAATAGGCGATTAAAAAAACCGTCATTGACCATTGCGCCGTAGATTCGGAAATTCCAAACTCTCTCGTTAAAGAAGGCAAAGCCGGTGTAAAGAGAACCCCCGATACAGAGGCGAAAGAGACGAGTAAGATCAAAACCAACAGCTTAGGCCCGCGGAGTATATTCATGTTCTTTCCTTTCGCCTAGATAGGGAGCGTCGCTTAAACTCGTAATCATCCGCAAGATCTGGTCCAAAACCTCTTGCGCTTCCAGAGAAGCTGGCGTAGGGCCAGTTTGCATCATCCGATGCAAAATTTTCCGTTCCTCAAGAAAAAGATTGGAAATTTCGTTTTCTGTAAATTTAAGCCGATTCGACGGATTTTCTTCCAATTTTCGCAGCTTTTCTTCGGCTTCGTGCACGATCCGCCGTACGAAAGCAAGCTCTGCTTGCTTTATTTCTTCGCGCAAAAAACCAATTTCCCCTTCGACTTTTTTTTGATCCCTTTCTGCGAGCTCGAGCTTCTTTTGCAAGAATGCGATCTTCTGCTTTTGTTTCGTCGGAGAGAGCTTAACGAGGATCTCATTTCCTGAGGAAGGGAGCGCGCATCCGCTGATAAAGAGAAGAAGAAAATAGAGTACGCTCATTTTAGCATCTGGATAAAATGTTGAAATTCAGGATCCTGTTTTATACTCTGAAACTCTTCTTCCTTCAATATTTTTTCCAGATTCAACGGCCCTGAAGAATATGCTGTCTGCAACCATCCTCCTGCGGGTTTTGCAAGATGCATCGTTGCAAATGCGCGCGCGTTATTGAGTGCAATTTCTTGGGATTGCGCGAGTTGAAAACATTCGGCGGAAAGTTTTGCGACTAACGACCAGTTTTGGTGCTCGGCTGCAAGACCGTGTAGAAGAACTTTCATTTCATCGGCGAGAGCTTCTTCCATTGGCAATAAAAGCTGGTAAGCGTCGTCTTTATGTCCGTCTTGGTATTGGATCATCGCGAGATATTGTGTCGCGGCCTTGTATAAAAGCCCCTCCTTGGTCGTTTCGCGAATCTCTGTAAATCGCTTTTCAGCATCGCTCTTTCTTCCTTCCTGCAACGCCTTTTCAGCCTCTTCTAGAAGATAGCGAATGCCCTCATCGCGATCCTGGACAGTCGCCACTCGGCTTTTCCTCCAAAGATCGAAACTCTGAAATGCGAAGAGAAAAAAGAAAGCTCCGGCCAAAAATGCCTGAATAAGAAAAACCCCGAGCGCTGCCACCGTAGAAAAAATACCGCCAATGAGAAGTGATGCTTTATAGCCTTTGACGCCCCAGAATCCCTCGCAAACGATGCGGAGGAGCTGCCCTCCATCAAGAGGAAGCACCGGAAACAAGTTGACGATGCTCCAAAATAAATTAGCGATCTGGGTCATCTTTAAAATAGTCATAGCCAGAGGTGGCCACTCCATTTGGAGCAAGAATGTGCTCCCTAGAAAAAGAAGAAATCCAAAAAATGGTCCGTTGAAGACGATGATGAATTGTTGCCAAAACTTCAGCTTTGGCCCTTCATAAGCGGTCAATCCACCAAGGGCCATCAATTGGATTTGCGCAGATTGACGAAAGGCCACTGCGGTGAGCGCATGGCCGAACTCGTGGAATAAAACCGAAAAGAAAATAATCCCGATCCAAATCAGCGCTCCCATGAGAGAAGGACTGTTCAACCATCCGATGAGCCCCGCGCACACCCAAAAAAAGGGGTGTATCGCAATCGGAATTCGCCCCGGTATCTCAATCATTCGATCATTTCCCGATTGCGGCTTTCACTGCTTGGCCCATTTCAGCGGGACTCGCCGTAATCGTGGCCCCTACTTGCCGAAAAGCATCGTATTTTCCTTCGGCAGTCCCCTGCCCACCGGAGATAATCGCTCCGGCATGACCCATTCGTTTACCCGGAGGCGCTGTAACTCCCGCAATGAAGACGGCCACGGGCTTTGTGCAATGTTTTTTAATCCATTCTGCGGCCTCTTCTTCTGCGTTTCCACCGATCTCTCCGATGAGCAAAATCGCTTCGGTCTCAGGATCTTCCTGAAATAACTTGAGTACGTCGATAAAATTCGTTCCGTTGAGCGGGTCCCCGCCGATCCCGACGCAGCTCGATTGTCCAAGGCCTAGTTGACTTGTCTGCCAAACGGCTTCATAGGTCAGCGTACCGCTTCTCGAAACAATCCCCACTTTGCCCCGTTTGTGGATATAGCCTGGCATGATCCCAATCTTACATTCGCCGGGAGTGATGATACCCGGACAATTCGGTCCGATCAATCTCGACGTTTTAGAATAGCTCATCACCCTTTTTACCTCGAGCATGTCGCGCACGGGGATCCCTTCCGTAATGCAGACGATCAAAGCGATTCCGGCGTCTTCTGCTTCTAAGATCGCGTCCGCGGCAAACGGCGGCGGGACAAAAATAAGCGATGCGTCCGCATGGGTAGCCCGTTTTGCCTCCCAAACTGTATCGTAAACAGGAAGCCCTAAAATTTGCTGACCTCCTTTTCCAGGAGTGACACCGCCTACTATCTTTGTTCCGTATTCAAGACATTGCTGGGCGTGAAAACTGCCCGCCTTGCCGGAAAGGCCCTGAACGATCACTTTTGTTTTGTGATTAACGAGTATAGCCATGCTAATGTTTCCCCTTGGCAGCATTCACTGCGAGTTGAGCGGCCGTTTTTAAATCTTCGGCGGACGAGATTTTCAAATGACTTTCCCGAAAGAGCCGCCGCCCTTCTTCGACGTTCGTTCCTTCAAGCCTCACCACAAGCGGCACCTGGATATGCAGCTCTTTTGCCGCATGGATGACCCCATCTGCGATCGTCGCGCAATTCATGATTCCGCCGAAAATATTGACCAAGATCGCTTTTACCTTCGGATCAGAAAGAATAATCCGGAACCCTTCAGCCACTTTTTCCTTTGTCGCACCTCCGCCCACATCGAGAAAATTCGCGGGAGCCCCGCCAAAGAGTTGGATGATATCCATCGTGGCCATCGCAAGGCCTGCCCCATTCACCATGCATCCAATATTTCCATGCATCGCGATATAAGCGAGATCGAACTCTTTTGCGGCCGATTCCTGCGGTGAAATCTGCGTCGGATCATACATCGACACAATTTCCGATTGCCGGAAGAGCGCATTTTCATCGACGCTGAGTTTTGCATCCAGCGCCAAAATTTCCCCCTGAGGCGTTTTCACAAGGGGATTGATCTCGAGAAGCGATGCGTCTGTTTCGATGAAAGCCTTTGCGAGTCCTTTTACGATCTCAGCCCCTACTTTTGCCTGTTCACCGGTCCATCCCATGAATTTTACGATCCGAAGCACCTGATACGAGCGAAGTTTTCCATCGTTAAAATTTTCTCAGGAGACTTATGCGCCACTTCTTCAATCTCCACTCCCCCTTCCGGCGATGCGATCAATACGGGAACGGCCCGTTCGCGATCGATCAAAGCTCCGATGTAATACTCTTTTGCGATATCGACCGGCTTGGAGATCAAAACTTTTTTCGCGATCACCCCCTCTGGGCCAGTCTGCTGATTGACCATCTTCATTCCGATCAACGCCTTGGCCACGATTGGAATTTCATCCTGAGTTTTGGCAAATTTTACGCCCCCTGCCTTCCCCCTCCCACCGGCATGGACTTGGATTTTCAATACCGCCTGGGTCAAATGAAGTTCATGCGCGATTTTCTTGGCCGCTTCTACGGATTCGGCCACGCCGAAATCGGGCATCGGAATGCCGTATTTCTTCAAAACTTTCTTCGCTTGGTACTCGTGTAAGTTCATAGCTCTACCCTTTAGTCTTATATATGTGGTAGACTTCTGTTTATGTTCAAGTTTTTAAAGAAAATCACCTCCCCTTTTGCCCGGATTAAGTCGATCCTCGGTGAGAAAATCAAAGGCCTTTTTTCAAAGGGCTGTAATGAAGAGGCGTGTGAGCATCTCGAACGGCTCCTCTATGAAGCTGATCTTGGAGCTGAACTCTCGGCGATAGTAGTGGACGAAGTGAGGGTGTTTTCCCGGAAAAACCCAACAGCTGGCTCAGGTGAAATCCTCGCGTTCGTCAAAGACCAAATCTTCTCTCTCTTCCAAGAAACGGCTCCCTCCATCATTGGCCAGCCCCATGTCATTCTCGTCATCGGCGTCAATGGAAGCGGTAAGACGACAACGGTTGCCAAACTCGCCAAAAAATATGTCGCCGGTGGTAAAAAAGTTCTGATCGCAGCGGGCGATACATTTCGCGCGGCTGCGGTCGAACAGCTTGAAACATGGGCGAGTCGCCTTGGTGCTGAGCTCATCAAAGCCCAGCCCAAAAGTGACCCATCCGCCGTCGCCTACGATGCCCTTCAGGCAGCGATCGCTCGGAAAGCGGGAGTTGTCCTCATCGATACTGCAGGCCGGCTCCAGAACAAAACAGATCTCATGCAGGAACTATCAAAAATCCGCCGCGTTATCCAAAAGGTCATGCCCGATGCGCCCCATGAAACATTGCTAGTCCTCGATGCTACAATTGGCCAAAATGCCCTTGACCAAGCCAAAACCTTCCATCAATTCACCCCCATTACCGGCATTGCCCTCACTAAGCTCGACGGCACGGCTCGCGGCGGCATCGCAGTCGCCGTCCACAAAGAGCTCGAAATTCCTATTCTCTGGGCCGGTCTCGGCGAAAGCGCTGAAGACCTCATCCCTTTCGATCCCAAAGAATACGTCGACGCTCTCTTCAAAGAAGATTAGATTATTTTCTCTAGTCGACGGCCTTGAAGATGCCTTTAAGGGTTCAGTAGATGATTATCTCGCCTGGTGTAAAAAAAGAAGAGAAAAACCCGAAAAAACATTTTCGGG
Source organism: uncultured bacterium (assembly GCA_964522685.1). Lineage (GTDB taxonomy): Bacteria > Chlamydiota > Chlamydiia > Chlamydiales > SM23-39 > CAITMJ01. Next base: position 6,919 of record CAZFWE010000043.1, read on the forward strand.
CACTTTCAATCTCAGAATTCCACTGGAACTTCATGCCAAACTCGCTTTTCAAGAAAAAACAATGGGTATTAGTCTAAATTCTTATGTAACTGAAAAAACTTCGATTTTCAACCGAATAAATGGTTTTTATATCTTGCAGCAGAAAAAACCCCCTTATTGATTAGAGCCGCTGATATTTTCTCAGCCAGCCGCCCGTTTTATAGCAGTAGAAATAACTGCATGAGATTATAGCAACTCAACTTCGCCGCTATGGAAATTGTAATAGCCGCCGACGATGTTGATTTTCTTTTCCGCAAGGAGTTTCGACAAGACGGGCGTTCCACTGAGCGCTTTGACGACATTTCTCACATTGTCCTTCACTGCATTTTCAAGGCGATCTCCTTTTTGGGTCATTGATTTTTCGATTGCAGGCTGGATCAAATTTGCGACATTTTCGATATCCTTGGTATTCCCTTGGAGGACGGCCGATACCGCACCGCAATTTTCATGGCCCAAGACCATGATCAACGTCGAATGTAAATAAATGGTTGAATATTCAATGCTGTCGAGTGTGATAGGTCCCATAACGTTTCCTGCGACGCGTACGACGAAAAGATCTCCGATTCCTTGATCGAAGATGATTTCAGGAGCAACTCTCGAATCAGCGCATCCCAAAATAACAGCAAACGGTTGCTGGAGCTCCGCCGTCTCCTGACGGCGTTCGACCGCACGGTTCGGATGAGTAGAACTGTCATTTACAAACCGATGATTCCCCTCCATCAATTGTTCAAGGGCTTTCTGGGGGTTTTTTCGAGGCATTTCTTTCGACTCCGCTTGGCAAAAAAGTACACACAAACTAAAAAAAAATTTCTTCATTAAAATCTCACCACTCTTCTATGGCAATAGGGCTGTTTGCCCGTTTTTGCATAATACTCTTGATGGTATTCTTCCGCCGGATAAAAAACACTCGCCGGCACCAGTTCAGTTACGATATTGAAATCCCTCTTTTTCAAAATCCCGATCAATTTCATCGCTACCGCCTTTTGCTCTTCCGTCAGGTAGAATACGACTGACCGATACTGGGATCCGATATCGGGGCCTTGCCCCCCGCGCTGAGTGGGATCGTGGATTTCGAAAAACGCCTTCGCGAGCTCTTCAAACGTAAGTTTCTCCGGATCGAAAACGATCTCGAGAGCTTCGGCATGCCCTGTCGATCCCGTACAAACTTCTTGATAAGAGGGTTTGACGACATGGCCACCGATAAAGCCCACTCGAGTTCGGACGACGCCGGAGATTTCTTGCAGGAGAGCCTCGACGCCCCAAAAACAACCGCCTGCAAAAATAGCCCGCTCATACCCATCTTCGGTTATCGCCGGAACAAAATCCAAAGAAATGGAATTGACGCAATGGCGCTCGTTCTTAGACGTCAAATGCTCGCCGTGGAACACATGGCCGAGATGGCCGTTGCAACGGCGACAGACGATTTCCGTCCGCTCTCCGTCTGCATCTTCTCTCTGCTCGATAGCACCGCCGATCTCATCGTCGAAACTAGGCCATCCGCACTGACTAGAAAATTTGTCTTTTGAAAGATAAAGAGGCGCATCGCATTGTTTGCAAACAAAAACTCCCGGCAGCGCAAAGGAATTGTATTTCCCCGAACCGGGAGGCTCGGTCCCCTTTTGCCGAATGATTCTTTCTTCTTCAGAAGACAGAGGGTGAAATCTCTTCATGTTCTAAACAACATCCTATATTGAAATATATTTTTCACGAGAAAAAAATTCTTCCAGATTTTAAGGTATATGTGTTAGCGTGTTCGTCTTCTAATTGAATATGCGCAGCTTATATCCTTGGCCACTATTTCCTTCGAATCTTGACCCGCCTGCGGCACGCTCGCTGAGCTTGCAGCTCGCTTTGCAGGCATGGATCAATTCCTGCCAAGTCATTCAGTCTTTGCAGCAAAAAATGAGCGAGATAGGCAGCAGCGACAATCCAATGCAAGAAATCGATGCCATTTCTTCCGAGCTACAAAAATTCCTTCTCTTCTCTTTGGAAAATCCATTTTCCAAAAAGCCAGGCACGCTTGACAAATTGTGTTTCTATTGCGACGAACTGTTACGGGCATCCCAGGCCCAAGAACGCGATGAAATCGAAACGCTTCTCGATGAGATGCGAGATGCGGCTCTCTCTTTTCGGGCTCTCATGATTTCCTGGAAACGGAAATTACCCCCTTCGTTCATTTTATTGACCAATATGGAGCATCTCCATTCTGTTTTGATGCAACGCCTTCGCGAATTTTACGATGCTCTCTATCCTTTTTTTGCGGAAGCGAAGTCCGACGAGAACGTACTTTTCTACCTCATCGAATACAAAGATCACCTCAATCGCTTTCTCCATCCTAAAAAAATCGAAACTCTCCTCAGCCGCCTTTATCGTTCTGGACCTACCCACTTGCGCGCGATTCTGTGCGAAGGGTATACTCGAAGAGGATTCAGCGATTTCTATGCCCAGCACGAGTCGCTGATTGAATCCATTGAATGGACGGCGGACGAATGCACACCAACATTGCACTAACACTCGCGTGGATCAGAGATGCTAAACTCTTTTTAGAGGATT
>CAZFWE010000043.1:9520-10061 GCA_964522685.1 uncultured bacterium
GCGACTACTTCCGGCAAAAAATAAAAAAAACTCCGCCTAAGAAGATCGAAGCGCAAAGTCTCAGAGTGCCGGCCCCCTCTTCCATCCAGAATCCCCTCATTGCTGCAACTCCCTTGCCGCTGCCGCCAAAAATTGAACTTCCTCCACCTGTCTCATGCGAAGCTCCGCCGGCTGCTTTCATAAATTCACCACAGGGTTTGACCGAGCAAAGCGAAGTCAGATCGAAGCGAAGCCGCCTGAATGAGGAGGACATGGTGAGCGCCATGGTCGACGAAGAAGATCGATCTGCCAAAGCCATAGCCAACCGAAGCCCTGATGAACCCGGGCCTAAAGACCCGGGATTGGCAGGCTTGGACCGAGTTTCGAACTCAGCTCAAGCGTTCGGATTTGAACTACCCGGCCCTAAAGGACCGGGTTTCTGGAGACCTGATGAATTTATGAAGGGGGCCGTTCCGCCGAACCTCCCTCCAATTCCCCAGCCCCTTCCACCTAAAAAAAGAGATCGGAAGAGCACACCTCCGAACCCCACTCACACCGCAGA